>JANWXG010000038.1 GCA_025057335.1 bacterium
GCTAGCGTTCGCCCTGAGCCAGGATCAAACTCTCCATCGAAAATCTATCGCCTCTACCCATTTGGGTAGGGACTGTCGATGGCGTAAAGTCTTCGCCTGGCGTTCCGACCTCAAGGCTCTGCCCTCTGCCTAGTTTTCAAGGTGCTACCGTTTTCCAGTCGCGGATATTAATATACACCACATTCCCGCGATTTGTCAACGGTTTCCGCAAGATTTCTGGGGAAAATTTTTCCCCTCACGGGGGAGCCTCTCCCCCGCGTTTGCCAACTCATATTATACCACAGTTTTCGCGCAATGGAAGGGGTTCTCAGAAGATTTTTTCTTCCACGACGAGCGCTCCTCTCCGCTCGCTGCAGCAACATCCGGAGGAGAAAAAGGATTTTCTGCCCGCTTCTCGCGAAGGGTGTTCTAGGAGGAACAGACAGATGCAACCGAACAGGGTATTGCGAAAACTACGCGAGGGGCAACCCGTGCTACTGGGAACCGTGTGGACGATCCCGCACTGGAAGATTGTGGAGATGCTAGGTATCGTCGGTTATGACGGCGTGTGGATCGAGATGGAGCACTCCGATACCACCTGGGAGCAGATGTCGCAGATGATATTGGCAGCGCGCGCGACGGGGATGGAAGCCATTGTGCGCATTCCTCGCGGTAGTTACAGCAACGTTCTTCGCCCGCTAGAGGCAGGCGCTACGGGGCTGCTGCTGCCTCACTGCACGGGCGGCGATGACGCGTACGAGTTTGTGCGCATGGCGCGCTTTGCGCCGATAGGCTGGCGAGGCATCGGAGGCAGCGTCGACACGCGCTACGGTAGCCTACCCCTGCAGGAGTATTTCGACTGGGCAAATCGTGAGATTCTGCTGGGCGTGATGATTGAGCGCAAGGAGGCGGTGCAGGATGTGGAGGCGATAGCGCGTGTTGAGGGGCTGGACCTGCTGTTGGTAGGTCCTGCCGACCTGTCGCAAAGCCTGGGCGTACGGGGCGAGATAGGGCATCCGCTCCTGCGGGAAGCAGTGGAGCGCGTAGCGGATGCCTGCCTTCGACATGGCAAATACTGGGCGGTAGCAGGGCAGGTCCCCTCTTACGCGGAACAGATGGCGATGGGAGCCCGGTTCTTCGCCATCGTCGACGAGATGAGTGTGCTGATAGAGGGCTTCCAGCGGGCGAAAGCGTTGTTTGAAGCGGAGTAGTCCTGCCTGCCTGTTCCCGACAGCGAGGCAGACGGATTTGCCCCGTTGGCAGCCTACGACCGGGATGGGGATGTGACTACATCGCACAACCGTTGCCGCACGCAGCGTGAGACCTCTGCCAGCCGTGTTTCCCCCAGGGTGTCACGCTCCGTCCTGACCATGATGGCGGACGTGACGGAGCGCGTCCCTCCAAAAGGTCACGCTGGAATGCCACATGCAATGCGGTGTACACCAAGTAGAGCTCCTGTCAGTCGCCCCACGTCCCCGTGAGCCAACAGTCTAGAAAGCGTGCAGGCTATTCTGCTCCAGCCGCATCACCCCAGGCAAACGGGTGTTTGGCGAAAGGGGAATACCTCGCGCCCCCTTCTGCCAGCGATGGTTCTGATACCCCCTCGCGGCAAAGTGGCGTCGGATGTAGCTCTCGTTGACACTCCAAACCAGCATGGGGTAGAGCAGTAGATACCCAGTCAACGCAATGCGCAGCGCCAGCAGCCCCATCTTGGGGCGAACCCTTCGCGCCCACTCCAAAATCGCCAGCGGGCAAACTATCAAAACAACTTTGGCTGCACAGAACATCCATAACCCGCCCCGCTGCAGATACCAGCCCATCATGGGATTTGCCTCCCAAGCAATCCCCTGATGGATGAACCATACAGTCGTCAACAGGTCCAAAAGACCGATAGCCAACAGAAGCCATGTCTCTCGTGCCAAACGCATGGTCCTCTCGCTTCCTCCCAGGTGATGACAAGCCTTTTATGTCTCTTGCTAAGCTCGCCGAGTGTCTGCTGAACTCCCTCTTCGTGGTAGTAAGACCTCACAACTCACCTAAGAGTTTCGCTTGATTGCGTCTCATATTGAAAAAAACAAGGATTAAAATAAAGATTATTGATTATGTTATAAAATTTCTTAAGAAGACATCGTAACGAGGAAGCACTGCCAAACCTCGGGTGGCTGCTTGTAATGGGATGCCTCCTACGGCCCACACCACCCCTTGCACTGCCACAGAAGCATCGTCTATAATGCGAGTAGTATGCAGCCGCTCATTGAGGAGCTCAGAGCAGTCACGCGGGTGGAGACAGAACAGCGCACTCTGTATGCGCTGGACGGTAGCGTCCCGGAACTCGTCCTTTTTCCTTCCTCCTGGGAGGAGGTCAGCAGGGCGCTGCAGGTATGCACCAGACACCACGCCCCCGGTGTTGTATGGGGAGGAGGCACGCAGGTCGGTGTAGGCAATCCGATACGCGCGTATCGCTGGGCAATAGATATGCGCGCTCTGTCGCAGCAGGTGGACTACTCCCCGACCGACCTTGTAGTCACCGCGCCAGCAGGAATGACTCTCGGCGCGCTGCAGGAACTGCTCCGTCCCCAGCAACAATGGCTTCCGATAGATGCTCCCCTGCCTGCTCGCCAGACGTTGGGAGGTATCGTCGCTTCCAATAGCACGGGACCGCGTCGTCAACGCTATGGACTGCCCCGCGAGTGGCTACTGGCAGTGCGAGCGGTGTTGCCTTCAGGTGAGCATATCAAGGCAGGGGTGGGTGTGGTCAAAAACGTGGCGGGCTACGATTTACCGCGCCTTTTTGCAGGTTCATGGGGGACGCTGGGCGTGCTCACGGAGCTGACCTTTAAGGTCGCGGCGCTGCCAGAAGTGTCTTGCGCATATCAGTACACGCTGCGTGAGCCAGAGGAGCTGCCTCTGCTGCGCGATGCCCTACAGCACCCGCTGCTCTCGCTGGAGATGCTGGAGGCGGTGTATGAACGTGGGGGAGGCTGGCGCGTCGTGTGCGGAGTGGCAGGCTTCGAGGAGGAGGTACGCTGGCTACTAGCGCTGCTGCAAGAGCGGACACACCGAGATTGGACGCCGTTGTCGCCAGAGGAGGTAGACCGCTTGCGCGACCGTCCCCTGCTCGAGGGGGCGTTGTGTCGCTGTCGTCTGGTTGTGCCGCCAGCGCACACGGCAGAGCTCGTTATGACGCTCTCCCAGCGTTTCGCAGAGGCGGGGATCCAGGCGCATCTAGGGGTTGGAACGATACACATCTGGTGGGACGAGGCGTTGCCTGAGGTGCAGGATCTACAGGACCTGCGTAAGGAAGCGCACCAGCGTGATGGCTTTTGCATCATCGAGCAGGCTCCGGCCGAGTACAAAAACTCCATTGGTGTATGGGATATGGTGCGCGGCGGCGCACAGGTGATGCGCCGTCTGAAGAGGGGGTTTGACCCCTTAGGAGTGCTTGCACCAGGCAGGTTTGTGGAGGGGTTGTGATGTACTCTTTCCGCCAGGAAGAACTTCTCCAATGCATCCATTGCGGATTATGTCTGCAGGCGTGTCCCACCTATCTGGAGGAAGGCAATGAGGCAAGCTCCCCGCGCGGTCGAATCTACCTGATGCGTGCCGTCGCCGAGGGACGCATCGAGTGGCGGGGTAAAGCGTTGACCCACATAGACCAGTGTTTAGGATGTCGAGCCTGTGAGCCCGCCTGCCCCTCTGGGGTAGCTTATGGTCATTTGATAGAGATTGCCCGCGCACAGAGCGAACATTCGCCCGCTCGTCCGCGACGACAACGCGTGGCGAAGCGGCTCCTACTGAATCTGATGGTTCGTCCTGCAGCGTTCGCCTTTACTCTACGAATAGGGCACCTGTTGTCGCCACTGCTCGGTGGACGGGCGCTCCCGGTGCCTCTTGCGCGTCTACTAGGAGTCCACAGCGTCGTCGCGCAGCTACCACCGATACCACGTACCCCAGGCAGACTGAGCTCCGTCTATCCTCCCCTCGGCGAGCGTCGCGGTAGGGTAGCAGTGCTCACAGGTTGCGTGGCATCTGTGCTGTTTCCACAGGTGAACCGTGCGACGGTAGCCGTGTTGCAGCACAACGGCTTCGAGGTCATCGTCCCCCCACGACAGGGCTGTTGCGGAGCCTTGCATGTACACAATGGTTTCCCAGAGGAGGGGCGTCGACTCGCGTTGCACCTGATGAGCCGTTTTGAGGGAGAGCCAGTGGACGCAATCGTGGTGAACGCGGCGGGGTGTGGGTCTACCATGAAAGAGTATGGCAGGCTCTTCGAGTGCACGCCTCACGCGGAGCGCGCCTGTGCCTTCTCGTCGAAGGTGAAGGATGTGATGGAGTTCCTCGCTGAGGTGGGAGTGCGCGCGCCACAGCGTCCTCTCGTCGGGCGGGACGGGAAAGAGCTGGTGGTGACATACCATGACGCATGTCATCTCGCGCACGCGCAGGGCATTCGCCAGCAACCTCGCGAGGTGATTCGAGGTATACCGCGGGTGAGACTAGTAGAGTTGCCAGAGGCTGAGGTGTGCTGCGGTAGCGCGGGCATTTACAACCTGCTACAGCCCGAGATGGCTGCGCGCCTGCTCCGTCGCAAGGTCGATCGCATCGTGGCAACCGGGGCGGAAGCGGTTCTGACAGGCAACCCAGGTTGTCTGGCGTGGCTTGCTCAGGGATTGCGTACGCTGCCCCGTCCTGTAGAGGTGCTTCACCCCGTAGAGCTACTGTCTCGTGCCTACGATGCGCCCCACACCGGTAGGTAGCCAATCAAGGTAATTCACTAGCTTCTCCCCGTGAAGGTACGGTTTTTTCGCAAAACATATTGACACTGATTGACTTTGTGCACAGACATTGCATAGAATGGAAGGTGAGGGCAGAATCTCCAGCCTGCTACACAACGGGAAGGAAGGGAACGGACGTGGATGGTTGGTTTATGGGAGAGAAGTGGTTCACAGAGTACCTGGAGACGGACGGGGGCGCTGCGCAGGTACTAGCACGCTATCTCAAGCAGCAAGTGGGTCAGGGAATGGAGTTTAGCAACGAGATTGTGCGGGCGGTGGTGTCTAGCAACGGTTGCTACTACGAGTTCCGTGACTTGCCTGAGGAGTTCTCTGGAGCGATTGGGGAGTTCAAACACCGATTCATCGGGTTGGACGAGACTCTTCATCTGCTAGAACGCCTATACCAGCTGCCACACACCGATTTTCTTCAGGCTGTTCGCGAAGTTTCACTGCTCGTCGTGTATGACCGCTTCGACTGGTTCAGCTACCAGAACATTTACGCATACCACCTGCAGCGCGGCGCGCGCGACGAAACTCTGGTCGAGGAAGTACGCGGCGTCATACAACCGCACCACCTGCCACGCTTTTTCAAGCTGCGATTGATAGCGCAGCATGCTCCAGAGGGCTTGAACTTTGGCTGTGGCATGACCTTCTTCATCGCGAACCCAGGCGAGAGGCACTTGCTCGTAGAAATCCCCTACACCCACAGTAGCGTCTCGGATTGGATAGCGCGTCCTCTCAGCTCGCAGATGCACTGAGCAGACTTGTTCGCCATGCCATACACTGATGAGGACGTCAGAGGGCTAAACGCCGCCTGCAAACGTGTGTTGCCCGTGCAGAACCCTCCCTACGCGAAGGAGACAGGCTTGTCTGCCAAGTGGAGACGTGATAGAATACGCTGTGCATACACAGCACGGAGCTGCACATGAGGATAGCGGTTTTCGGTCTAGGCTATGTAGGCGCAGTAACGGCTGCTTGTCTGGCAGACGCAGGGCACAGCGTCATAGGTGTGGATGTAGATGCTTATAAGGTGAGCTGCATTAACGAGGGGCGCTCGCCTATCGTAGAGCGCGACTTAGAGGACTACATCCGTCGTGCGCGCGCCGGTGGACGCCTCATCGCTACCAGCAACGCGGAAGAAGCGGTGTCCCAGAGCGACCTCGCTCTGGTGTGCGTAGGCACTCCCAGCCGTCGCAACGGTAGCCTAAACCTAGAGTTCGTAGAGCGGGTGTGCCACCAGATTGGCACAGCGCTTGCCAGTTGTGAGGCTGCGTACACAGTAGTCATCCGCAGCACCGTGCTGCCAGGCACCTGTGAAGAGCTGGTCATACCTGTGTTGGAGAGCGCTTCAGGCAAGCGGCACGGCGAGGGATTTTTCGTGTGCATGAACCCGGAGTTCCTGCGTGAAGGCTCCGCTATCCACGATTTCCACCACCCGCCGCTGACTATCATCGGTGCACAACACGACGAGGCGGCGAACCAGGTAGCAGAGCTATATGCGCATCTGCCCGCCGAGTGCGTGAAGACCGACTTGCGCACAGCAGAAACAGTCAAGTACGCCAACAACGCCTTCCATGCGCTCAAGATTACCTTCGCCAATGAAATCGGTGCGTGGTGCAAGCAGGAGGGGGTGGACAGTCACCTCGTGATGCGCCTGCTGACGATGGATACCAAGCTCAACATCTCCCCTGCCTACCTGACCCCCGGGTTCGCCTTCGGCGGCTCATGTCTGCCCAAGGACCTGCGTGCACTGGTGTACCGAGCGCATCAGCACGACTTGAACCTGCCCCTGCTAGAGTCCATCCTGGTCAGCAACCGTCTGCAGATCGAGCGCACGGCGGAGCTGATTGTGCAGCTAGGCAAGAAGCACGTGGGCGTTGTCGGGCTCGCTTTCAAAGCAGGCACTGACGACCTACGCGAGAGCCCGGTGGTGACGCTGTGTGAGTATCTCATCGGCAAGGGTTTTGCCCTACGCATCTACGACCCCAACGTGTCGCTGTCGGCGATTTACGGTAGCAACAAGGCGTATATCGAACGCGAAATCCCCCACATCCATGCCCTCATGTGCGACAGCCTACCACAGCTGATTGAACACAGCGAGGTCGTCGTGCTGGCAAACCGCGATGACCGCGTGACACAACACTCGCATCTCTTCCGAGACGACCAGACGGTAATCGACCTGGCGCGCAGCATCTCCGCAAAGACAATCAGGGGGCGGTATATTGGGCTGTACTGGTAAACGGATACTCATCATTGTGGAGAACCTGCCGGTACCCTTCGACCGGCGAGTGTGGATGGAAGCCACCTCGCTGGTGCAGGCAGGATTTGGAGTATCCGTGATTTCTCCCCGCAGACCGGGGGACCCCTCACAGGCAGTCATTGACGGTGTGAGCGTGTATCGATACAAGATGTATCCTCCCACGCGCGGCTTCTTCAGCTTCCTCTGGGAGTTTACCTACTGCTGGGTGATGACTTTCTGGCTGAGCTTAGTGGTATGGCGTCGCGAGGGCTTCGACGTGATCCATGCCTGCAACCCTCCCGATACCTACTGGTTGCTGGGGCGGTTCTACAAACTGTTCGGTAAGAAGTACGTGTTTGACCACCACGACCTCAACCCTGAGCTATACGAGTCGCGCTTTGGCAAGCGTGGCTGGATACATCGCGTGTTGCTGTGGCTGGAGAGACAACAGTTTCGCACTGCCGACCGCGTGATTGCCACCAACGAGTCGTACCGCCAAGTCGCCATCCAGCGAGGGGGGGTACCGCCCGAGCGAGTGGTAGTAGTACGCAGCGGTCCCGACCTGAAACGCTTCCACCGCGTGGCGCCCAACGAGTCTCTCAGGCGTGGCAAGCGATACCTGGCAGTGTATCTGGGCGTGATGGGACCTCAGGACGGCGTGGACTACCTGATTCGCGCTGTGGAACACGTAGTGCGCACCTTCGGCAGGCAAGATATCCAGTTCATCCTGGTAGGTGATGGCGATGTGCGCCCTGACCTGGAAGCCCTAGCTCACCAGAAAGGGCTGGACGAGTGGATACACTTCACGGGACGCATTCCCGATGAACAGCTGCAAGAGGTGCTCTCCACTGCCGACATCGCGCTGGCACCAGACCCTAAGAATCCTTTGAACGACGTGTCTACTATGAACAAGGTCGTGGAGTATATGGCGATGGGCTTGCCCATAGTCAGCTTTGACCTAAAAGAGACGCGCTACTCGGCAGGAGAGGCAGCGGTGTATGCCACGCCTAACGACGAATGCGAGTTCGCACAGCGCATCATTGAACTGCTGGACGACCCGGAAAGTCGTCAGCGCATGGGGGAGTATGGGACACAGCGTGTGCGCGAGCACCTTGCCTGGGAACACAGCCGCAAAGTGTTGGTTCAGCTGTATACGGAGCTGCTATGCGGTAAGGGATAGGCTGGGGGATGGAGTTTGCCCACGTCTTACTGATGCTGGTAGTCATGCTGGCGGCAGCAAAGCTGCTGGCAGAGACGGCAGAGCGGGTGTCGCAACCCGCCGTATTAGGGGAGTTGTTGGCAGGGCTGATCTTGGGAGACAGCCTGTTGCGATTGGTTGACCCACACCACGAAATCTTGCACGTGCTGGCTGAGCTAGGAGCGGTACTGCTGCTTTTTGAGATTGGGCTAGAGTCCGACATCACGGAGCTGTTCCGTGTTGGTTGGCGCTCGCTGGGGGTGGCGGTGGTCGGCGTTGTGGTGCCAGCGGTGCTGGGGTTCGCGGTGAGTATGCTGTGGGGTCAACCGACCTTAACCGCTGCCTTCATCGGAGCCACTCTAACCGCTACCAGTGTGGGCATCACGGCGCGAGTGTTGAAAGACCTAGGCGTCTTGCGCTGGGGCGAGTCGCAAATTGTGCTGGGAGCGGCGGTTGCGGACGATGTGATAGGACTGCTGATTCTGGCGGTGTTCAGCGGACTGGCGCAGGGTGAATCCCTTTCGTTCTGGCAGGTGGGTAGGGTCTTGCTGCTGGCGTTGCTGTTCTTGGCGGGCGCGCTAACGGTCGGGCTTAAAGCATCGCACTGGATGTTGCGCATAGCGCAGCGGATGCGGGCGCAGGGTGCACTAGTGACCGCGGCGCTGGTGCTCTGCTTCACTCTGGCGGCTTTAGCGCAGCTGGTCGGGCTAGCTCCCATCGTCGGCGCCTTCTCTGCGGGGTTGGTGCTTGCCCGCACGGAGCATCGACTTCGCATCACTGACCGCGCCACTGCCCTGGCTGACCTGCTGGTTCCGCTTTTCTTCGTCATGATGGGCGCGCAGATGAACTTGCGGGCTATCGACGTCACCACTCCTGCAGGAAGGTCGGTGGTCGTGCTGGCTGCGTTGCTCATTGTCGTGGCGGTACTGGGCAAGCTGGTATCGGGGCTAACTCTATGGCGCACCCGGATGCGCCCCTGGCTAGTGGGCGTCGGCATGGTACCGCGAGGGGAGGTAGGGCTGATTTTCGCTACCATCGGGCTACAGCAGAAGGTGTTCGACATTACCGTGTACACTGCAGTGCTCATTCTCGTGATGGTCTCCACGCTGATAACGCCCCCATGGCTACGTCTTCTGGTACGTCGGTACGGCGCGCTCCAAAAGCAAACATAGCACACGAACCGCCCCGCAAACATGGAAGAACACTAGGGAGCGGTTGACATCACCGTAAGAAGAGAGTATGATAGTGTTCGAGTCTCTGCGAAATCGTTCAGCACCGCCGCTCAGGACAGCGGCATAGGATAGCAAGAGGTGGCTCGAAAGGCAGGCGGTTTCTCGTGTTGTCCATAACACAGCGGCAGGTTCTCGAAGTACGCGTCGACCAGGATGTAGTGCAGGCAGGCTACCTGCTGCAATGCAGCAGGATGGAGCTTGAGGGCGTCATTGAGCAGGAACTGATTGAGAATCCAGCTCTGGAACGTATCGAGAGCGCAGCCGAGAATGACGAACCTTCGCAACCCTTCCTGGGTCGGAGAGGGTTAGAGCGCGTCGATGACACCGAGGCAGGTGACCCTGTGGATACGGACGACCCTGAAGCAAACGTTGTCGACCGAAGCCTGACCCTGCGAGAATATCTCAGCCGCGAGCTGTACGCCCAGCTGCACGAAGAACAATATCCCATCGCCGACTATCTCCTAGACAACTTAGATGAACGCGGGCTGCTTCCGAATTTCGATTACGACCGCGCCTCTCTCGAAACAGGCGCCTCACCCGAGGAGATAGAAGCGGTGCTGCGCGTGCTGCAGTCGCTCGACCCGCCAGGTATCGGCGCGCGCTCTTTGCAGGAGTGTATGTTGCTACAATTGCGCGACCTGCGTGAACAAGGTAAGGGCAACCTGCTTGCAGAGCGTATCGTCGAAAAGTACCTCCTCCGTCTGGATGCTCCCCCTGTGCGCCAGATGGCTCGCGAACTTAAAGCAAGTGTCACCGAGGTAGAACAGGCGCTGAAATACATTCGAGAGGCTCTGCACCCTTACCCTGCCTACCGGTTCCGGCTGCCGTGGGGAACGCCCCCGCAGACGCATCAAGAGACACTGCGCCCTGATGTCATCATTCGGCGCAACCCACATGCATTCGAGGTGGAAGTCGTTCGTCCACGCTGGATCCTCATCATCAGCCCCAAATGGCGTGAGCAGTACGAAAAGATTAAAGCCAACCCGTCCGCCTATCCCGAAGAGACCGTGAAACAGGTGCGCGAATACGTGGAACGAGCGGAGAAGTTCCTGCATCATCTGGAGCTGCGTTACCGCACTTTGCACCGCATAACCCGCCTAGTCATCGACCATCAGTTCGCGTTCTTGGAAACGGGATTGCATACCTTCTTGAGGCCGTTGACCCGTGCGCAAATCGCCGCGCAACTGGGGATTCATGAGTCCACCGTCAGCCGCGCCATCGCGAACAAGTGGGTTCTTATTCCCAACGATGGGCTCATCCCCTTCTCGGACTTTTTCACGCCTTCGCTCAGCATCCAGAAAGCGATTGTGGAAGTCGTCAACTCTGAAGACCCGTACCACCCCTATAGCGACCAACAGATTGCCGACATCCTGTATCAACGGTGGGGCATTCGGGCGTCCCGCCGAACCGTCGTCAAATACCGCAATCGGATGCACATCCCGCCCTCCCGCAGCAGGAGAAAGCGAATATGAACGCTGCCTCGGTCGGGGCGGTGACACTGTATGACCTGAGCCACTTGCATCGTATAGACCCGTCAGACGCACGCGCACGCCGACAGGCGTGGGACGAGCTTCACCTAGTCACCGCACTGCAGGGCATTGTCAACCGGAGCCAGCCGCGACTCTACGTGCTCTTTGTCGGAGAAGACGAGCGCGGCGGCACGGACCAGTACTGGCTGGAGCATCTGCGCCAGCCGGGCGAGTGGCTGAACCGCGTTCCAATAGAGAAGGTAGGTGAAGTACGGGAGTTGGTGCAACGGTATCGCCGCTCCTTCAATGGGCTGGTCGTGTGGGACGAACGGGTGCCCGCGACCGCGCTGGTCGCCTCCACCGCCGCCGGGGCGGAGAACCTGCTTCCCGTGCGCTATGACCCTGCCCCCGACTCACTCTATAGCCGCCTGACGCAAGGTAGAGGTGCGCTGCCCGTACGTTGTGCGCTGATTCGCCCAGACGGTAGGGCACTATTCACAGGAAGGGATAGCTTGGGGCCACTGGCGTTGCCCAGCACAGGCAGCGCCAAATGCGATGCGCTCCTGTGGGCGCTAGGTACCTTCCTGCGCAAGGGGAAATGCGCCCCTGGCATTCTGGGCTACTACCCCGATGGGGAGTGGCTATCGGGGAGGGTCAAGTTGCCCCTCGATCGCACCCTGTTGAGTAACCACGACTATTTCATTGCGCGCAAGGGGTTCTTCTTTGACTTGTCTCCGTGGGAAGACACTCCACCTGTGGACGACCCGCAACAGCCATTGGGGGCAGATGCTCGTACGCTTCGCGCCATCCTCATGGCGTCGCATGACCTTACTGGTGGCGCGATGACCCACATCGGTGGCTTCGTGCCTTGGGAGATGAAGTATACGGATGCAGTGGGCGAGCCGCACGGGGCGGTGGAGTCGGAGTGGCGGTTTGTAGAGATGGCGTCGTGCTTCAACGCCTACCTAGACGCCGACGCCCCTGCCCTCGGCGCGATGGCAAACGCCTCGTTTTTCATGCACTATCCTCTGCAGAAGCACTACCCGCAGCGCCATCCCGACCAGGAGATGCTCCAGCGGGAGGGATACGTGCTGTCGAACGGAAAGGTAGCGCCCTACCGCTTTGTAGCGTTTTACGTGGGCGATTACGACTCCAGTGCGTGGTTCTACCGTATGGTTCCGCGCCTGTGGAGTGACCCGGCGCGTGGAAAGGTGCCGCTGGCGTGGGCGTTCAATCCCAACCTGTCGCACCGTTTCCCCGTCGGAATGGATTACGTGCGCCGTAACGCCTCGCCACAGGACTACTTCATCGCGGGCAACAGCGGAGCGGGCTACCTCAACCCGGGCTACCTGAGCCGACCGCGCCCACACAGCGGCTTGCCCGACGGCTGGGAGGCATGGGAGAAACACTGCCAGCGCGAGTATCGCCGATGGGACCTGCGCGTCACAGGCTTTATCATCGACGGCAACGCGCGGGGACTGGATGAACGGGGGCTAGATGCCTATGCTCGCTTCTCACCAGGCGGTATCGCCGCCCAAAAGATACCTGAACAGGGCATCCATCGTACGATGCCCTACCTGCGCATGCGCGATGACCTGCCGGGCGAGGGCGGAGTGCAGCTGACGCGAGCGCTGGAGGTTATCGGCAGCCGCCTGACGGGGCAGGTGCCCCAGTTTCTGCTGTTCCGCACCATCCTCTGGACGCCCTCGTACCACCTAGGGCTGAAACGCGCTATCGAGGAGCGTTTTCCGGGAACCAAGGTGGTGCACGTAGGAACCTTGTTCGCTCTGCTACGGCAACATCTGTCTGCTAGAGGAGGATAAACATGCCTGCGCGTTTCCTGCAGCTGCCCCCAATGGGCACACACATCGGACACCAGCCTGCCGCCATTCGGGCGCAAGCCACTTTCCGCCGAGAGCAGCCTATCGTGGGCACATACTACTTCTACTGGTACGACGTGAACACAGGCGAGCATTTCGTGGACCCCGACGGCACCGACGCCATGACTACACATCCCGCCAACACGAAAGGCTACAGCTACCGCTCTGTCAAGTGGCATCGGCGCGAGATGGAAGACATCCTGCGAGCGGGCATCGACTTCATCCTGCCCGTGTACTGGGGCAATCCCGCCGACCGCCAGCCGGGCAAGGGGCTCTATTGGAGCTTCGAGGGGCTAAAGGCATTGGTGAAGGCGCAGGAGCAAATGCTCACTGTCCGACGCCGTGCGCCCAAAATCGGCATGTTCTACGATACCTCTACCCTGCAATGGAACTCTGACAGCTATCACGCCGACCTCACCACGCGCGAGGGGCAGGAGTGGTTCTACGTGTCCATCCGTGATTTCTTCTCCATGGTGCCGCCGAGGCTTTGGGCGATGATAGACCACCGTCCTCTGCTCTTCCTCTATGCCGCTGTGTTCGCAAAGGGATACAATCAGCAGGCTATCGATTTCGTCTACGAACAGTTCCAGCGGGACTTCGGCTGTCGCCCCTACATCGTCCGCGAGGCGTCATGGCAACAGGTACGTACGGATAGCGTATATGCCTGGGGCGGCGCGCTCGCTCCGCGCCTGCTGGAGGTGGCAGCGATTGGACCCGGCTACGACCACTCTGCCGTGCCAGGCAGGGCGCCGTTAGTGCGCGACCGCGAAGGGGGCAGGTTCTTCCGACGCAGCTGGGAACAGATCCTGCGCATGAACCCCAAACGACGCCCCGCTATCGTGATGATTGAGACATGGAACGAGTGGCATGAGGGCACTGATATCGCCCCTTCACGAGAGTATGGCGACCAGTATGTACGCCTGAACGCGCGTTATGCTCACCTGTTCCGACGCGGAGTGCAGTTGCGCCCGGCAGGAGCATACAGCAGGGCGAGCGAGGTGTCCCTCTTGCTGGAGAGACAGCCTGTCGAGCGGGGTATCCGTCTGCATGTAGACCCCAATGGCGACGGCTTAATGGAGCCTGCAGCAGCAGGTGGCGTCTCCGCGTGGAGGACTCTACCTAATCGCCACCACAATATGCGCTTTGCCTACTTCGACGTGGACGATAGCTTCTACTTCGACGGCGACGCGCCGTTGCAGATAGAGTTAGAGGTGTGGGATGGCGCGGGGGAGTTCACCCTGGAGTATGATTCGGCAGACCCCGCAGGCAGCGTGCATGAAGGCGCATTCAAACTGGCACAACACTTTACGCTAAACGGCTCCGAAGCGTGGCGCGTCTTCCGCACCACTCTACGGGACGCTCGCTTCGTTAATCGCGCCAACGGAGCAGACTTTCGGCTGGGTTCAGCAAGCGAGATACTCATCAGGAAGGTGGTAGTACGCAAGGAGACGAAACGGTAGCCTTGTATGGGAGTAGAGATTCGCCACGTGAGGAGCAAACGCCAGGGGGAAGATTGCCCAGTCTACATCCATACCTGAACGAACTGCTTGTGCTGAGCGCTTCCTGTCCTTCGGAGGAGCGTAGCGCAGAGATGCTTCGTTGCGCGCAGCATGATATGCTTGTCGTACGCCCTTTTGCAAGCTGAAGCCTGCACCACGAGCGATAGGAAGAACCATCCGCAGGGGCGAATGGAGTGTTACTTGCACACCAATCATGCTACGGAGATGAATCTGTATGCCTCGTCTCGCATTGGGGGTATTGCTGCTGATAGCCCTCGGCTTCGTCTATCTTCACGCGCAAACCACCTCGCGTGACTCCACCCTTTTCGTCAACCTCACCTCCGACGACGCTTGGCGGGCGGAGATGGCGCTGCACTACGCCCAGCAGGCGCAGCGGCTGGGATACCGCGTCGTGCTCTTCCTCAACGTGCGTGGCGTGTATGTGGCGCGGAAGAACCCGCCTGCCTCGCTGCGGCAGGCGCAAGCCAACCTGCAACAGATGATTCGTGCAGGAGCGACCGTCTACGTCTGCCCCATGTGCAGCCGACGTGCCGGGATGCGCGTGCCCGACGACTGGATAGAGGGCGTGAAGGCAGGTTCGGAGGAGGTCATCCACCTGCAAATGGGAGCCAACACGCGCGTGATGTCATACTGAGAGGGGGACTATCCCTTCAGCGCGCCCGCCAACATGGTCTCGTGGATGCGGTCGCGGAAGAGCCAGTAAACGCACAGCACAGG
>JANWXG010000390.1 GCA_025057335.1 bacterium
GTAGACCCCGTGCAGCAGACGGTGCGTGTATACCGCGCGGACCAGCCCGTGCGCGTGCTGCGGGCGGAGGATAAGCTAAGCGGGGAAGAGGTGCTTCCCGGCTTTGAGTGCCCTGTTTCGGAGCTTTTCGCCCGCTGAAGGCAGGGATGGAACATGGCAGTTGTCGTGGATAGCAGAACGTATACGATAGACGACCTGTGGGAGTTGTCGCACCGCACGGGCAAGCGACTGGAGCTGGTGAAGGGGGAACTATGCGAGTTGGCACCTGCCAGTGAAGAGCATGGCTATATGGCGATGCGTTTAGGTGCACTGGTGACCGTTTTTGTCATGCAGCGTCGTTTAGGGTATACTTTTGGGGCGGAAACCGGTTTTGTGCTTTCTGAGAACCCGCCTACTGTTCGTGCGCCCGACTTTGCTTTCGTCTCCAGCAGTCGGGCGTTGGACGGTCTTTCACGCCAATTCTCCCGCCATACACCCGACCTGGTAGCGGAGGTGGTGTCGCCTGGCGACACGTTCAGTGAGGTCGCCGAGAAAGTGGACGATTGGCTTCGGGCGGGGGTACGTATTGTGTGGGTGGTAGACCCCGTGCAGCAGACGGTGCGTGTATACCGCGCTGACCAGCCCGTGCGCGTGCTGCGGGCGGAGGA
>JANWXG010000391.1 GCA_025057335.1 bacterium
TCTACATACTTCTGGTCAAACGCCTCGTAGACGCGATTCCAAATGTAGTTTTCGGTTTTTGTGTAGTAGAGAAGAACATCATGAACTGGTCCCCAGCGTTTCGCACCCCCGTGCGCTCCAGTCCGCTTCCACACAATCTCATTCCGAAAGTTCCTCGCGCCGAAAATCACATCCAGCATCACCTTCAGGTAGTGGCTCGCCGTCGGGTCGCAGTGCAGGTACAAACTCCCCGTCGGTTTCAGCACGCGGTGGAGTTCTATCAGGCGCGGCGCCATCATCACCAGATACGCCGTGAGGTCGTTTCTGCCGAGGGTGTCCACGAAGCCTTCTATGAGGCGCGAGAGGGCTGGGCGCGGGCATTCCAGCAGGAAGGTCTGGTAGGCGTGTTCGCTCCACTGCCAGGTGTCGGTGAAGGCTTTGATTTGGGCTTGCGCGAGTTCGCCCGACGCCTCGCGGAAGAGCAGGTTGTAGTCCCGGTTGCTGTTGAACGGCGGGTCTAAATAAATCAGGTCTACGCTTTCATCGGGGAGGTGTTTGCGTAGCACTTCCAAGTTATCGCCGTAGTAAAGCGTTCGGGTCATGGGGTTGTTGTTCCTCTTTCGCGGGCGATTTCCTGCATGGGTAATGCTGCGCTAA
>JANWXG010000392.1 GCA_025057335.1 bacterium
GCTCGAGGATCCGGTCGAGTACCCGATGACGCTCATCCGCCAGACGTCGGTCGCCGAGGCGGCGAAGCTCGATTTTGCGAACGGCATCCGGGCGCTGATGCGCCAGGACCCGGACGTGATCCTGGTGGGCGAGATCCGCGACGCCGACACCGCGCAGATGGCCTTCCGCGCGGCGATGACCGGGCACCAGGTGTTCTCCACGCTGCACACCAACTCGGCGGTGGGCGCAATTCCCCGTCTGCTCGACATCGGGATTGCGCCCGACATCATGGCCGGCAACATCATCGGCGTCATCGCGCAGCGGCTCGTGCGCCGGCTGTGCCGGACCTGCCGTCAGCCATACGACCCGGACGTGCGCGAGCGTCGGGTCGTCGGCGCCGCGCCGACCGAGGCGCTCGCGCTGTTTCGCGCGGTCGGCTGCGAGCACTGCGACTACCAGGGCTACCGCGGCCGCATCGCGATCATGGAGATCCTCAAGATCGATCCGGCGATCGACGAACTGATCGCCCGCCGGGCGACCGCGCGCGAGATCCTCACCGCGGCGCGCGCCAAAGGCTTCAAGACCCTCGCCGAGGACGGCGTGCGGCTCGTGCGGGCGGGCGTGACGAGCCTCGAGGAACTGATGCGCGTGGTGG
>JANWXG010000393.1 GCA_025057335.1 bacterium
CTATCACCACGAGTAACTCGATGAGCGTGAAAGCGCGTGAACGCATGGTACACCTCCTCGTGTTGTTATCTGGTAGTTTGCAGACGTTCAGAGGGAAGCCCAACAGGTGCTCTGCCTACCGTGAGTCTTCTGGGTCACGCTGCGTCATGACCCTGTGGACGCGACAGAGCGCGTCCCTCCAAGGGCAATCTGCGTGTGGACGCAACGGAACACGTCCCTCCAGCGACGCCCCATCTTCCGAAGGTTCATACTCCGTCGTGACCGATGGTGACGCGACGACACACATCACTCTCTGGCTGGCGTCTGCGAGGGAGCGAAGAGCCACGCCCGGCAAAGCACTAGGCTGTCGTGGCTATGCGGGCACACGAGGAGGGTGTTCTATCCGCACTGGCAACAGCGAGAGGGTCAACGGGGAAACGAGAGCAACCGCTCGCCCCGACAGGAGAGGGATTTCGGGAGGCGCAGCTCCCACGACGCGACAGTTCCACGTGTTGGGCAGGTTGCCCTCGTCGGCGGGATCGCATTGACGCACGAGCTCTTGTGAAGCCACTTGCTGCGTGGGCACGCAACAGCACTTGGCAACATCGGGGCAGTGCGTGCAGCGGCAGTATAGCGCGTGCAGCTGCTGGGGAGT
>JANWXG010000394.1 GCA_025057335.1 bacterium
GGACGCGACGGAGCGCGTCCCTCCAAACTCGGTTGACATTCTGCGGGCGCGACGGAGCGCTCTTGGAGGGTCACGCTCCGTCGTGACCTCAATAGAAACGATAGAGCCGTCCTCGAGAGAGCAGTTTTTCAATCATCACTGTCTGGGAGCGCTGGCTTCTAGGCACTCTACCGTTTTCCAGATTGGGACAGGCTCCTGGTCGCGCCTGCCGTCTTCACGACGCGATGTAGATAGCGGAGATCTTCCGAACAACCTCACCACTGCCCCTGGTTGGGGTAGAAAACCGTCCGTGTTTCGCGACCAAACGCGGTATAATGGTAGCAGAAAGGAGCTGTTGTCTGGATGGTAGTGGAAGACCTGCACGACCTGATACGTTTGCTGGAGCAACATCCCGACTGGCGGGCGGAGCTGAGGAGAGTTCTGCTCGGCGATGAGCTGCTGCAGCTGCCTGAACTGGTTCGCCAGATTCTGCAGGTGCTGCAGCGACACACAGAGATACTGGAGCGTCATTCGGACCTGCTGCAGCGACACTCGGAGATATTACAACGTCACTCCCAGCTCATACAGAGCCTAATCGAGGCGCAGCGGCGCACTGACCAGCGCATGGAAGAGCTGATTGAGGCGCAACGTCGCA
>JANWXG010000395.1 GCA_025057335.1 bacterium
TCTGTTCATACATGACATGCATCGTCGCGTCCTCATTGCAGTCTGGAAGTCTGCACCACAAACGTCAATGCCCGTCGTGCGTACCTTAGCGCGCCGTTGCGTCTCAGCGGAAGCCTCACATACCAGTCCGTGTCGCGGAATCCTTGTCCCTCATCTCCTATCCCCTCTCCCGTTGGGAGAGGGGTAGAGGGTGAGGGCAGGATGACAACAAGGCTCGGCGGGAGCCTTGCCCTCCAAAATTTCACCTGATTGGAGGGCGAACCTCCTGGTGAGCCGAAAAATCGCCTCCTCCTGTTCACCGCGTCGTGGAGGTTGTGATATAATACAGCATGGACTCTTCGGCGACACTAATCATCAGAACGATGCCACATCGCCCATCTGACGTACGTCGCTTCCTGCTCGACTTTGATGTCTACCACAGACGAACATCGACGCAGCGCATTTGTGGCGTCCCTACCTACATCAACGAGTTCTGGACTGCCAAACAGCGTCAGGCGAACAGCCTGCACGAGATTGCCTACCGCGCCTGCTTCAAGCCACAGCTCCCTCGGTTCTTTATCGAGCTACTCACCCAGCCTGGCGAGGTGGTATACGACCCCTTCATGGGGCGAGGAACCACGCTGCTGGAGTCC
>JANWXG010000396.1 GCA_025057335.1 bacterium
ATCGCTCGTTTTGTCATGCTGAGCATGGACGAGGCATCTCTGGGAAAAGCAAACCGAGATTCTTCGCTCCGCTCAGAATGACAGGAGACGCACTGACGTACGCAACTGCCGACATGGCGCGCCTGAGCACCAGAGTGCGCACGACGCACCCTTCAGCTTGTAGTGAAGCACGTGAGTGCTTCCCCTTGACAAACGGAGTAGACTTCAGAAAGACAAGGCGCACAAAGCGACCTTCTCCAATCCCAAATCCAGTCTTCACAGCGCGTGGTTGCCCTGCCCAGCGTGTCCCTTCGCCTCCTTGCAGGCATCCGTCCTGGAGACCTACACCCTGTCGCGTCCACCATCAGGGTCACGACGGAGCGTGACCCTCCAGAGCCCATTCGCTCACTTGGAGGGACGCGCTCCGTCGCATCCACGAGGGTCATGCGGAGCGTGCGGCGTCAGAGGGGGCACAGTGGGGAATGCCTGTTTTCCTTACGCTGTGAGGTAGCTCACGGTTGTTCGGAACAGCCGTATACGAATTTCTAGCAACATTCACCGTTACTGAAGTCGGGGGTTGTGACTTCAGTCAAAGCCTGCCTGCGCGGATGGGGAACAAGCTGGGCGGCGGGAACTGGTTCCCGTGCCT
>JANWXG010000397.1 GCA_025057335.1 bacterium
GGCTGCGCGCGCCACACCCAGCACACCTGCACTGTCGCCTGAGGTGCTGCTGTTTTGCCCCCGCACGCCGTGGCTCACGCCAGTTGTTGACCTCGATTCACCCGCGACGCCGATTCCAAATTCGCCATAGGTTAGCCCCCAGACGCCGATGCCGCTGCCGTTAGGGTTGGAGACTTGTCCAAACACGCCTATCCCGCCTGCGACCCCGTTGAAGCCGGTTACGCCCGCACCTTCGGGGCTCCGTGACTCACCGCGCACGCCCCAACGCTGCCCAGAGGTATCCAGCGACACGCCTTGAATGACAGTATGCGCCGTAGCCGACTCTGCGTGGATAACGGGCGTGATTCCTGCGGTGGAAATCACATGCAACGGATAGGCGGGGCTGTTGGTGCCGATGCCCACATTCCCCGCGGTGTAGAAGATGTTGCTCCCGCTGGTAATCCAGGGGCGGAAGGCGAACGAGGCATATGGTGTCGGGTTAATCTTGATCCGCGGGGAAAGCACCGTTGGGGGCGTGGTGTTGATCTGAATCTGCAGCCAGCGGTCAGCGCCGTCCCACACAGTCCCGAAGTTCAGCTCCACGGTGAACAACCCGTTCCGCACAGGCACACTTTGGGTAATCGGCGA
>JANWXG010000398.1 GCA_025057335.1 bacterium
TGCGGCTCAGCAGGACAGAGGAAGATGGCTCGGCAGGGGAACCACCCTGATTGGATGGCGAACCTCCAGGTGAGCCGAGAAACACCCACCCGCAGGGAGGAGGATTGCCCTGCCTTCCTGAAGCACTCCCCTGCTCCACTGCTAGCCCCCCGTTCGTAGTAGCGCACGTCAGTGCGCTTGTTGCAAGAGGAAGCACTGACGTGCTTCACTACCAACCTTCCTGACCTTCCCGTTTGTAGTAGCGCACGTCAGTGCGCTTCCGCCCCCGTTGCAGACGGCTCGGCGGGAGCCTCGCCCTCCAGCCCTTGTGTGGAGCGAGCAGGCGTTTTCAGATGTCCTCTCCATAAACCTGCGGCGGAGCGAGGTATTGCGGAAAGCGCTTCCTGAGAGCGCGGCGTACGAGATAGCACAGGTGACATGCCTCCACGTAGCCCGCCTCCGCAGGGGTTCCAAACTGGCGCACCAGTTCGGCAGGACCGCCTTCCACCAGCGGGGCGCACAGGGGATGCTCCTCCGCGCGGTACTCGCGTACCAGCTGGGGGAGCGGGGTCTCCCAGAGGTTGCCCATGCACAGCCCCTGGCACAGGTGCACGTTGCCATAGGCATCTACATGCACTCTGGCTGGG
>JANWXG010000399.1 GCA_025057335.1 bacterium
ACAGAGCGCGTCCCTCCAATCTAGGCAAAAACTTCTGGAGGGTCACGCTCCGTCGTGACCATTGTGTACGCGACAAAGCGCGTCCCTCTAATCTGAGCAACCCTGCTGGAAGTAGCGCACGTGAGCGCAGCCTTGTCATTCTGAACGGGGCGAAGAATCTCGGAGATGTTTCACCCTGTTCATCAGGACAAGACGAGAAACACTTTGCCCATGCTCAGCAGGATAGAGAGCACCCGCTTCGGTGGCTATGCTACGCATCGTGACCGCAGGGTCACAGTGCGTTCTAGAGTGTTTCTCTGGACAGCTCCAGGTAAGAACGGACTAGCTCCAGCCCTTTGAACCCCCTTCCCGATTTCCTGTATAATAGAGGCGTCTGCAGGGCAGGAGGGGAGAAACATGAAGCTGGTTATTGCCGTTGTGCACGACCGGGACAAGAACAAAATCTCCGACACCTTGCTGCGCAACGGTTTCAAGTTCACCAAAGTGGCGAGCACGGGGGGATTCCTGCGCGAGGGCAATGTGACGCTGTTCATCGGCGTCGAAGATGAAGACCTCGAGCAGGTATTGCGCCTCATCGGGGAGAGCTGCAAGACGCGCGAGCAGTATGTCAACGTGCTTCCGCC
>JANWXG010000039.1 GCA_025057335.1 bacterium
TCGGTTGGAGGGCGAATCTCCTGGTGAGCCGAAAAAATCTTTTCCTCCATACGAACGGAGAGAAGAATGCTATCCCCCTGCTTGCGGGTGACGACAAAGGTGAACAGCTCAGCGGGAACCTTGCACGGCAGTTTGACACCCTGCGCTCCACAAGTTATAATGTTCATAGCAGAAGGTGTAGCATTATATAACGCCTGTGCAGAACGGTTAGAGGGGGAGGTCACGTCGTGAGCGCATCGGAGCATGATGAGCCTAGATACCTACGCATCCAGCGCATTCTGGAAGAGCAGATTGTAACTGGCAAGCTTCCTGTGGGCAGCCAGCTGCCAGGGGAGCGCACGTTGGCTCGTCAGTTCGGCGTCAGCCAGATGACGGTTAACCGCGCCATCCAGGAACTGGTGCGCAAGGGAAGGTTGTACCGTCGCTCAGGTGCAGGCACTTTCGTCACCGACGCGGTGCAACCGTTGCGCGTGCATGGCGTAGTGCTGGTGGTGCCGTATGCTGAACATCCTCAGGCAGACACCTACCTGCGGGAGCCGTTCCGCGCGGTGCGCCGCGTTGCGCAGGCGCGTGGTCTGACCCTGCAAGTAGTGCAGGCAGACGTTTCCGATTATGCAGAGGTCGCTCGTCGGCATGCACACGGCGCTCTACTTTTCGTTGCTCCCCCTAACGATGCACAGCAGGCGCTTGCCGAGCTCTGGCGGGAGGGGATTCGCTTTGTCGTGATGGGTGCTTCCTGGCCGTCCAGCCTGTTCCCCTGTGTGGATAGCGACAACTTTGACGGGGCGCGGCGCGCAGTGGAGTACCTGCTTTCGCTAGGACATCGGCGTATCGCGTATCTCAACGGATGGGAAGGTAGCACGAACTGTGCCGACCGCCTACGCGGCTACCTCCACGCGATGCAGAAATGGGAGGTGCCGATACGCCCCGAATGGACGGTGCAGGCAGGTTCCGACTCTCACCTCTCGGTAGGGGCGCGTCAGCAGCTGACTGACCTGCTCATCCGTGCTGAGCGCGTGACTGCTATCTTCGTTGCGGGCTACTACCTTGCATTGGAAACGCTCTCTCTGTTGCGTTCACTATCTTTGCGTGTGCCAGAGGACATCAGCCTCGTTGCTTTTGACGACCCCTCTAGCGCTGCCCATCTCAACCCACCGCTCTCCACAGTACGCCAGCCCCTGTACGAGATGGGACAGCGCGCGATGGAGCTGCTTTTCGAAGTATTGACGGGCTGCGACCAGAACGCATACTGCCAGACCATTTACCTACCGACGGAATTAGTCATTCGTGAATCCTGTGCGCGTCTGGAATAGCCTCGCGTTTCTACGGGTTTTGCGCTGTCGTGGGAAAAGAACCCGCACTGTTGCGGTGCATTCTCGCCCCTTCCGAGCCGACCTCTGTAGCAGAGGATGGTGGTACAGGAGGTAGAGAAGGTGAAGGGGCTGATATACTGCCACCGCAGCTGGAAGGACAGCGCGAAAGAGTGGGAGGAGCGGCGACAACTGTGCCGTCGAGCAAGCAAGGAGCTGGGGCTACTCCATGCCTTGGAGACAGAAGACTTCGCCACTCTGCAACGGCTCTGTCTGCGCGAGGGTTATCAGCACGTCGTGGTGCCCAGCGTGATGCAAACGCCTCCCGATGTGGTGCTGTGGTTGAGACAGAACCGTATCCGCATTCATGATGCCATGCGCCTGCTCTGGCAGGCAGGCTAGTAGATTGCCTTCTGAGTCTCCTTATCAAACAGGTGAGTCTTTTCCATGTCCAGCACAATCTCCAGCTCCTCGCCCTCCTTTGCCCTCGTGTCGGCGTCGATGGTGGCGACGAGCTGGTGTGTGCCGAGAGTCAGGTACATGATGACCACTGCGCCCATCGGCTCGATGACGTCCACCAGTGCCTTCAGCGTGTTGCCGTCGTGGGCGCTAGTCGTGGGTGCCAGCGCCTTGTCGAAGATGTCCTCGGGGCGCACGCCGAACACGACCTGTTTGTCGACCCAGGGCTGAACCTTGTCAGCGGCGAACTTGGGAAGCAGCAATCTGAAGTTTCCCCCATCGACATAGTAATCCTCGCCGCTGCGTCGAAGCGTCACATCGAGGAAGTTCATCGGCGGCGTGCCAATGAAGCCCGCGACGAACATGTTAGCGGGGTAGTGGTACAGGTTGAGGGGGGTATCTACCTGTTGCAGCACGCCGTCCTTCAGCACGGCGATGCGGTCGCCCATCGTCATTGCTTCGACCTGGTCGTGCGTAACGTAGATGGTAGTCACTGCTAAGCGGCGCTGGAGCTTGATGAGCTCAGCACGGGTTTGTACGCGCAGTTTGGCATCGAGGTTGGAGAGCGGCTCGTCCATCAGGAAGACCTGTGGCTCGCGCACAATCGCCCGCCCCAACGCTACTCGTTGACGCTGACCACCCGAGAGCTGTTTGGGCTTGCGGTCTAGCAGCCCCTCCAGCCCCAGCAGTTTTGCGGCTTCGTGCACGCGCCGCTGAATCTCTGCCTTCGGAAACTTGCGCATGCGCAGGGCGAACGCCATGTTATCATACACGGTCATGTGCGGATAGAGCGCGTAGTTCTGGAATACCATCGCGATGTCGCGGTCTTTGGGCTGTACATCGTTGACCAGTCGGTCGCCAATGTAAATCTCTCCTGAGGTGACCTCCTCCAGCCCAGCAATCATGCGCAGCGCAGTAGTCTTGCCGCACCCAGAGGGCCCTACCAGCACTAGGAACTCTTTGTCCTTGATTTCCAGGCTCAGGTCGTTCACAGCGACGACGTTCTTGAAGACCTTAGTGAGATGTTTCAACGTGACCGATGCCACTGCTTACCGCCCCCCAAGCAAGATGTTTGTTTACATTATTCATCTTACGAGGAAGGTCCTCCTGCTGTCAAACGCGTCCTGCATCATTTCTCGCAATGGCTGCAAAGGGGGCATCTGGAGGTATGGCGAACTGGATGTAGGTATCCTGTGGAGCGGTTCGACATCTGAGCAGGACGGAAAGGGTGTTGCGGGAGGGGTGTCTGCGGAGATTGTGCTGATGTGCCTGGCGTCCTTCGGCGCGGGCTTCTTCGATGCGATTGTGGGTGGCGGAGGGTTAATCCAGATACCTGCACTGTTGTTGCTGTTTCCCCAGTTTGCTCCCGCGACGGTGCTAGGAACGAACAAGCTTATCTCTATCAGCGGGACGACGGTGGCAGCATGGCAGTATGCGCGAGGAGGGCATGTGCGGTGGAGCGACCTTCGGGTCGCTGTGCTGGTGGCTTTTATAGGTTCGGCGATGGGCGCGCGGCTGGCAGTGTATCTGAGTGCAGAGGTGATGCGTCCGCTGGTGGCGGTGCTGCTCATTGGGGTGTGGCTGTACACCTGGAGACGAAAAGGGCTTGGGCTGACGCCAAACGTCCCTGCCACGCGGCTTCATCCTCAAGTGGTGCTCTCGCTCCTCGCGCTAGTAGTTGGGATGTACGACGGTTTCTTCGGGCCGGGCACGGGCAGCTTTCTGATGTTTGGTATGACCACGCTACTGGGGATGGACTTCCTGCAGGCGACGGCGCATACCAAAGTGCTCAACTGGACGACGAACCTGGCTGCACTGGTCACATTCGGCTGGCAGGGACAGGTACAGTGGGTGTTTGCTCTGCCGTTTGTGGCGGCGAACGTGCTGGGCGGATGGCTGGGAAGCCGTCTGGCGATGCGCTGCGGTAGCCCTCTCATCCGCAAACTGTTTCTAGGCGTGGTAGCAGCAATTCTGGCGAGGCTGGTGTGGGACATGTGGAGGTGAACTGCGCCGCGCGCTCTGCAGTTCGGGCGCGTCGGAGACGGCGAATGCTGGCGTTGTTCCACCTCTTGCCTGCTATGTATAATGAGCGTGGTCATGCGCCCGCCGACCTGTTCCATTCAGGAGAGGAACCTTTTCAGCGATGCACTTCCTGAAATCGCCGATTTACGAGCTCAAACAGACGACCCGGGAGTTCCGTTGGAGCGACGCCTTCGTGTTGCTGACCATCACGGCGTTGCTTTACCTGGGGGTGCATTTCGGCTTCAGCGCGCCAGAGGTGGTGAAGGGACCAGGCATCACGCTACATCCCTCCGCACTGCCGTATTACGCCCTGCGGTCGGTATTGCGCATGGGAGCAGCGTATCTGCTTTCGCTAACCTTCACGCTGGTGTACGGCTACGCGGCGGCGCGCATTCGCCGCGCGGAGCAGATTCTGCTGCCCACGCTGGACGTGCTGCAGAGTGTGCCTATTCTCTCGTTTCTGCCAGTGGTGCTGTTGAGCTTCAGCGCGGTGATGCCCGAGCGGCTGGCGGCGGAACTGGCGTCGGTGGTGCTCATTTTTACCAGTCAGGTCTGGAATATGACCTTTTCGTGGTATCAGTCCTTGACCACATTGCCACGCGAGCTGCGTGAAGCGGCCGAGGTGTTCCGGCTGAACTGGTGGCTGCGCATGCGCAAGCTGGAGCTGCCCTTCGGAGCGATTGGGCTCATCTGGAACAGCATGATGAGCTGGGCGGGGGGATGGTTCTTCCTGATGGCGGCGGAAATCTTTACAGTGGGCGAGCGCGACTACCGCCTGCCTGGCTTGGGGGCATACCTACGCGAGGCGTCGCATCAGGGTAACATCGTCGCCATCCTATGGGGACTGGGCACACTGGTGCTAGTGATTGTGTTGCTAGACCAACTGGTGTGGCGCCCGCTGGTAGCATGGAGCGAGAAGTTCAAACTGGAGATGATCGAGCAGGAGTCACACGCCAGCTCGTGGTTTTACGACATCTTGCGCAGCTCCAAACTGGCGGAGCGGGTGTCGGCGTTTTGGGAGCGGGTAGGGGAGCGCGTCGACGCCTGGACGTTACGGGTGTGGCCCTTCCGCCCAGAGCGTGCTGCCGCGGCTCCGGCGCGCGAAGACCTCGCATGGCGGTTCTTCTTCGGCGTAGTGTTGCTGCTGGTAGGCTACGGCACGTTGCGCGGGCTGCACTTGCTGGTGCAGGTGCAGTGGACGCAGTGGCTCGACATTCTGCAGGGCGTGTTGATGACCGCCTTGCGCGTGTTTGTTGCGCTGGCGATTGCCTTCGGCTGGACGGTGCCGCTGGGGGTGTATATCGGGATGAACGCCCGTCTCGCGACGTGGCTGCAGCCGCTGGTACAGATTGCCGCCTCCATACCCGCTACAGCGCTGTTCCCCGTGTTCGTGCTGATGTTGCTCAACCTGCCCGGAGGGCTGAATATCGCCGCAGTGCTGTTGATGCTGACGGGCACGCAGTGGTATCTTCTTTTTAACGTGATTGCAGGCACAGTGGCTATTCCCCAGGAGTTGCGCTTCACGGTCACTCTGCTGGGGATGAGCCGTTGGCAGAGGTGGCGCGTGCTGATCCTGCCTGCGCTCTTTCCGTATCTGATTACGGGAGCAATCACTGCCAGTGGTGGCGCATGGAACGCCAGTATCGTGGCGGAGTATGTAGAGTTTGGAGGGCGCACGCTGCGTGTCACTGGATTGGGCGACCTCATCGCCTACAGTACGGCGCAGGGCGACTTCGCCTTGCTGTTCGCGTCTACGCTGACGATGATTGTGACCGTCGTGCTGGTAAACCGTTTACTGTGGAGACGCTTGTACCGTATCGCAGCATCACGTTATCGGATGGAGTAGGAGATGAACAACGGGCAGGTGCTGGTAGAACTGGAACATGTGAGCCAGGTATACGCTACTGGCAGGAAACGCTTTTACGCTGTGCAGGACATCAACCTGAGCATCGGAGAAGGGGAGTTCGTGTGCTTGCTGGGACCGTCAGGCTGCGGCAAGAGCACATTGCTACGCCTCATCACGGGGTTGCAGCGCCCGACGGAGGGGGTTATTCGCTATCGCGGTCGGGAGCTGAAGGGGGTGAATCCGCACGCCAGCATCGTCTTTCAGACCTTTGCGCTGTTCCCCTGGCTGTCGGTGCAAGAGAACGTGGAGGTAGCGCTGAAGGCGAGGGGGGTTCCTCCCAAGATTCGCAGTGCTCGTGCGCTCGACCTACTCGACCGCGTGGGGCTCGACGGCTTCGAGAACGCCTACCCGCGCGAGCTGTCGGGCGGGATGCGCCAGAAAGTGGGTTTTGCGCGCGCGATGGCGGTGGAGCCGGAGCTGCTCTGCCTCGATGAGCCGTTTTCTGCGCTAGACGTACTCAGCTCGGAGGCGTTGCGCGGCGAGCTGCTGGAGCTGTGGCTGGATGGCAAAATCCCGACCAAGACCATTCTGATGGTGACTCACAATATCGAAGAGGCTGCCGAGATGGCAGACCGTCTAGTCATCATGGGTACCTCGCCTGGGCGCATCATTGCCGAGGTGCACGTTGACCTCCCGCATCCGCGCCATCGCAAGGCGCCGCAGTTCCTGAAGCTCATTGACCAGATTTACGCCATCCTCGCTGGGCAGACTCAGCCCGAGCCAGTGGAGATGGGAACCGCTCCAGGCAAGCCTGGCGTCACGCGATGGCTGCCGCAAATCCAGATTAGCGACCTCGTGGGCTTGCTGGAACACCTCGCCGAGTCGTCACAGCCCACTTACGACATCTACCAGCTCACCGAAGACTTCGGCGCGGACTCGGACTTAGTGCTGCGCTTGATTGACACCGCCGAACTGCTGGGCTTCGTGCGGGTGGGACAGGGCGACGTGATGCTGACTCCCCTGGGAGAAACCTTCAGCGAAGCCAGCATCCTTACGCGCAAGGAGATTTTCTCCACGCGCATCCGTCGCCTGCCCATCTTCCAGTGGCTGATGAACATGTTGCAAATCGCGGAGAACCAGAGCCTGAAGCGCGACGTGATACGTCTGGCGCTCGAGCTAGAGCTGCCCCCCCCTGAGGCGGAGAAGCAGCTGAACACTATCATCGAGTGGGGGCGCTACGGCGAGCTCATCGCCTACGACGACGAGACGGAGACGCTGATGCTGGAGCCACTGGCGGGCGCGGCGGCATAGGCACCATCGGGTAGAGGAAGGGGCTGAAGCGCACTGACGTGCGCTACTACAAGCAAGAGAGGGTCGCTGTAGGGGTAACGGGATGCGTGATGTGTTCACTGGTAAGTTGGTGATGCCTCATTCTCTCGCCAAGCCGTCACAGCGCACTGAAGTGCGCACTACAAACGCCTGAGTGTGTAGTGCAGGCTTCAGCCTGCAAGAGACGCATGCCGAACGTGTCATGATGAGCGACAGCGAAGCATCTCTTCCATGCTAGAGAACAGAGATTCTTCGCTTCGCTCAGAATGACAGGGGCGCACTGACGTGCGCTACTACCAACGCGAACAAGGAGCGCACTGACGTGCGCTGCTACCAACGTGAACAAGGGGCGCACTGACATGCGCTGCTACCAACGCGAACAAGGGGCGCACTGACGTGCGCTACTACCAACGCGACCTGAAGAGCTCTACAGCTTGTAGTGAAGCACGTGAGTGCTTCCCCTGAAAGACGAGGCTCCGTCCGAGCCGTTCAAGAGCGTTCTGCCCCCGCGCGTCGGCTCCAGCGGTCAACCGCGACCACGAGAATCAGCAGCAGCCCCACCATCATATCCTGTGCCTCGGAGGGCACGCGCGCCAGGGTCAACCCGCTGCGCAAGAACCCCACCATCAGCAAGGCAATCAGTGTGCCCAGCACGCCTCCCTCTCCCCCTGAGACGGCAGTTCCGCCCAGCACGACGGCGGTAATGGCGGTCAGCTCGAACCCCAGCCCCGCGTCTGGCTTAGCAACCGAGACATGCGCGGCGTACACCACTGCCGCCAGTGCGCTCATGAACCCCGACAGTGTATACACCTGCAGTTTTACGCGTGACACGGGCACACCCGACAGCTGTGCTGCCACTTCGTTCGCCCCCACGCTGAACACCGCTCGCCCCCACGCTGTGCGTGTCAACGCCAGATGGAAGAACAGAGCCGCTACTGCCAGAAGCCATACCTGCACCGGGATACCCAGCACATCGCCCTGTCCCAGCCAGAGGAAACCCTCTGGAAAGTTGCGGATGGAGCGCGCTTGGCTCATGCCGAGGGCAATTCCCCGAAAACCTGCCATCGTCGCCAGCGTGACGATAAGCGGGGGGATGCCCACCGCCGTGACCAGTAGCCCGTTGAACGCGCCTAGCCCAGCCCCCGCTAACAGGGCGAGCAGCGCTGCCACCGCGAGAGGGAGGCGTGCATCCTCCCACAACATGCCCATCACCATAACACTCAAGCCCACAATGGAGCCGACGGACAGGTCAATGCCCGCCGTGATGATGACCAGTGTCATCGCCAGCGCAATCAGCCCAATCTCTGCCGACTGACGCACTACCTCGAGCAGGTTGTCTGGCGTGAGGAAGAGCGGAGAGAGCGACTGCATCGCCGCCATCTCCACGAGCAGCAGCAACAGGAGCACCGCTTCTCTTCGCCGGATGAGCGCCTTCACCGCTGTGCCCTCCGCGTGCGCAGGGCGTCTGCTACCACCGCCAGCAACACGAGCGCCCCCTGCACGCTGGGCGCCCAGTACTCCGAAACGCGGCGGAAAATCAGCCCCGTGCTGATGACCTGCAGCAGCAACGCCCCTAGCGCGCTGCCCCACACGGTGCCCTGCCCGCCGAAGATGTTGACCCCGCCCACTACCACTGCGCTGATGACCAGCAGTTCGAAGCCGACCCCCGTGTTGCTCTGGATGACGCTGAAGCGCGAAGCGTACACCAGTGCCGACAGCCCGATGAGCGCGCCGTGCAGCACGAACACCCACCACAGCACTCGTCGCACTGAGATGCCCATGCGCGCGGCAGCAAGGGGGTTTCCTCCCACTGCGTAGATATGACGTCCGAACGGAGTGCGCGCTAGTAGGAGCGCAGTAGCCACCACCATGCCCAGCGCAATCCACACGGGGTTGGGGATACCAGCGACCTCGCCTCGCCCCACTGCCCAAAAGGAGGGAGGCAGGTTGCCAATCCACTCGCCTCGCGTCCACCAGATGATGCCGCCACGCAGCACGCTCATCATGCCCAGCGTGACGATGATGGCGGGGATACGCAGGAAGGCTACCAGCCACCCGTTGACCGCGCCAATCGCCGCCCCCGTGAGCACAGGCAGCAGGATAACGAGCGCTAAGGGAGCTCCTGCCTTAGCGGTAAGCCCCGCCACGACGGCGCATACCGCGAGCGCGGACCCCGCAGAGATGTCGATCATGCCCGCCAGAATCACCAGGCTCATCCCGCAGGCAGCGATAACCAGCGGCGCAGCGTTGATGAGGATGTCCCGCAAGTTCCTCTCCTGGAGAAATCCCGGGGTGGCGCCGAAGTAGCCCAGCAGCAGCAACAGGAACACCCCGACGCTGACCTCGCGTCCATACTGGCGCCACGAGGGGAGGAGGGAAGAGGAGAGGCGCTCAGAAGTCATACTGATCGATATTTTCGGCAGTGAACTTCATGGGAGGTCCGAGCAGTATCTGGTCGCCCTGCACCTTCACCTTGCCCAGACGTCCCGCCTCGAACTCCGTGGCTCCTGGTTTGAGCGTGCCCTCTGCGACCGCTTTCGCGACGTATACCGTCAGGTAACCTAGGTCTACAGGGTTCCACAGGATGACCGTTTTCACCGTGCCGTCCTTCACGAACTCGCGCATACTCTTAGGCGTGGACAGCCCCACGACCGCGACCTGTCCCTTCTTGCCCGCCTGTCGCACGGCGTCCGCAGCGCCTGGGAACGCGACGGAGGAGATGCCGAAAATGCCCTTCACATCGGGATAGGTCTTGAGGATATCCTGCGTCATGCTGAAAGCGCGCCCCTGGTCTTCTTCAGGATACTGGATAGTGACGATTTGCATCTTCGGGTAGCGCTCCGCCATATAGCGCTTCATGACCGCAATCCAGGCGTTCTGGTTTGGAGCGGTCGGCGAGGAGCTCACAATCGCCACCTTCGCCTCTTCGCCCACCTGCGCTGCCATCTCGTCTACCAGCGCGCGCCCGATGTCCTCGAAGGTCGCCTGGTTCACGAAAAACTGCCGTCCCGACTTCTCGGCGTTGGCATCGGCGTCGTAAGTGATGACGTGCACCCCTCTGTCTCGTGCCCGCTTGAGGGCAGGGGAGATGGCATCCGGGTCGTTGCACGCCACCGCAATCACATCCACCTTCTGCAGTGTCCAGCTCTCGATGAAGGGGATTTGCAAGTCTACCTTGCCTTCCGTAGGACCATCGTAGGTGAGGTCAATGTTTCCCAGCTCCTGCGCCGCCTCTCGCGCGCCCCGCTCCACCGCGTTGAAGTAGTCGATGCCCTTCAGTTTGGGCATAACAGCGACCACGAGCTTTTTACCTGCGCCCGCTGTGTCTGCTTCCCCCGTAGCGGGTTGCCTTCTGGCGCAACCGAACAGAACCAGCGCAACGCCTGCGCTGAGGAGCATCAGCCACGTCCCTGTCCGCAACGGCCATCCCTCCTACCCGTTTTTTCTCATCTTTCGTGGCGCACGGCGCGAGTCCTGCAGGCGACGGCATCCAGTGCGCCCGCGAGTATCATTGCCCTCTTGACCCACGTGCTTGTATACGGTACACTGAAAGCACTATTCCAAGGAGCCATGCGGGCATGACCGAGCGTCTGTGGGCACCGTGGAGAATGCAGTATGTCTCCTCCGCTCGCGAGCAGCCAGAGGAGTGCCTCTTCTGCGCACGGGCGAAGGCGCCTTGCTCTGCCGAGAGTATGGTGCTCTGGCGGGGCGAGCACGCCTTCGTGATGCTCAACGCCTTTCCCTACACCAACGGTCATCTGATGGTCGCTCCCGTGCGCCATACTGCCGACCTGAACCATCTCGTGGATGAGGAGCTACTGGAAGTGATGCACCTTGTGCGGCAGGGCATCAACCTGTTGCACGAGGCGTATCATCCCGACGGCTTCAATATCGGCGTCAACCTCGGCAGGGCGGCAGGGGCGGGCATCGTCGACCACATCCACTGGCATATCGTGCCTCGCTGGAACGGCGACACGAACTTCATGCCGGTGCTAGCAGACGTGCGCGTCATCCCTGACAGCCTCGAGAACACCTACCGCACACTCTACCAGATACTGAGTCGCCGAGATGGAAACCAACCTGACGCTGGACCTGTGGGGAGCCGATAATCCCGAAGAGGAACTGGAGAAAGTGCGCCAGCAGGCGCTGGTGTGCACCGCCTGTCGGCTATCGGAGACACGCACCAACGTCGTGTTCGGTGAGGGCAACCCCCGTGCGCCTCTGGTGTTCGTCGGCGAGGGACCTGGCGAGCATGAGGACGCGACGGGACGCCCCTTCGTCGGGCGAGCGGGCGCCCTGCTGGACCAAGCGTTGCGTGAGAACGGCTTGAGCCGCAAGCACGTGTATATCTGCAACGTCATCAAGTGTCGCGCCTCAGTAGTGGAGAACGGGCGCGTGCGTAACCGCCCCCCCTACGCAGACGAAATCGCCGCCTGCTACAAGTGGCTGGATCTGCAGCTGAGTATCATCCAGCCGCTGGTGATTGTCTGTCTGGGCGCCCCCGCTGCCAACACGCTCATCCATAAGAACTTCAAGATGACCCAAGAACGGGGCATCTGGTTCCCCAGTAAATACGCACGCTACGCGATGGCGACCTTGCATCCAGCCTACATCCTCCGCCTGGAAGGGGAGAGCTACCAGCAGAACTATCGCCTGCTCGTTCAGGATATCGCCGCCGCCCGCCAGAAGGTCATCGAAGCCAAAAAGGAACCTAAGACTACGCTGTTTTAGTCTAAAGGATATTGAGGGGACTACGGGACAGAGCGCAGACCTGCTGAGCTGAGAGCAAGGGTCTGCCCATACCGTCGTCGTTGCTGAGCGGTAGCGACGTGTCTCCGAGATTCTTCGCTTCGCTCAGAATGACAGAGGGTGCTCAAGGATGACCAATTAGTTGGAGGGCGAGGCTCGTGCCGAGCCGAAGGTTTTTCAATGGTCGCGACGGAGCGCGACCCTCCAGAGGTTGCCTAACCACATTTGGAGGGACGCGCTCCGTTGCGTCCGCCATCCTGGTCGCGACGGAGCGTGACCCTCCAGCGTCGTCCTGCTGGGCATATCAGCGGCTCCAGCAGCTGACGAGACGAGACCCTTCGCTGCGCTCAGGGTGACAGTAGAGATGTCACACTGAGCCGCAGGCGAAGCATCTTTCGTCTTGTCATGCTGAGCGGTAGCGAAGCATCTGAGATTCTTCGCTTGCGCTCAGAACGACAGGAGGCGCACTCACGTGCGCTACTACCAACATGGCACCCGACAAACTGTTTAGCTCGTCGTGAAGCACGTGAGTGCTTCTCCTTGATAAACAACATAGACTTCAGAATGACAAAGCAGGTGGAGGGCGAGGCTCCTGCAAAGCTGTTGAAAGGGATGAAGTGTATGAGGAAGTGTGATACGGGGGGCAGGGTATGGAAGATGTTACACGACGAATAGACCCGCTCGGCGCACAGCCGACACAACAGATTTCCTCGACCGCCGACCGCACCCAGCAGATAGGTGCAGGAACTCCCACCGTCATGGGTGTCCCCACACGCGCTCTGCAGATGGAGTGTACTTTGGGGCGCGAGGTGGGCAATGCCTACGGAGGGCGCGAGCACCTGCTGGTGGAGATGACAGGCACGAGCGCAGGAGTTGGCAGACGGCTGCCATTGAACCTGTGCCTGGTGATTGACCGCAGTGGCTCGATGGAAGGCGAGCCGATGGACTACGTGAAGCGCGCCTGCGGCTACGTCGTGGACCTGTTGGACCAGAATGACATCCTCTCTATCATCACCTTCTCCGACAGCGTGGACGTGGTGATGCCCGCACGGCGCGTGGTGAACAAGACGCTCATCAAGGAGCACATCCAGCGCATCGATATCGGCAACACCACTAACCTGTACGATGGCATGCTGGTGGGCTGTCAGCAGGTGGCAGCGGTGATGAGCGAGCAGGTGCTCACGCGCGTGCTGGTGTTCACTGATGGCGAGCCGACCTCAGGCATCAAGGATTTCAGCTCCATTGTGCAGCTAGCGGCGGAGCAGAAGGCGCGGGGGATTACCATTACCGTGCTGGGCTTCGGTCCTGAGTTCAACGAGGAGCTGTTAGCGGGCATTGCCCGACGCAGCGGCGGCAACTACTACTACATCCAGCGTCCCGATCTCATCCCCGAGGTGTTTCGCCGCGAGCTGGAGCTGCTCATGACCGTTGTGGCAAAGAACGTGCGTCTTATCCTCACCTTGCCTCGCTTCACCACCATCCGTCAGGTGTACGGTGCGCAGCCGAACCTGCAGGGCAGGGTGGTGGAAATCCCGCAGCCCGACATCGAACGCGGCGCGACAGTGACGCAGCTGGTAGAGTTCGACCTGCAGATGCGCCCGCCAGGCAGGTACCGCGTGGCGAAGGTGGCGCTGGTGTACGACGACACCATCACAGGCAGGTTAGAGCGCATCGAGGCGGACGCAGTGATGGAGTTTACGCAGGAGGTGTCCCGCATCCCGCAGACGGTGAACCCGCGCGTGCAGCGTGAGATAGAGATTCAGCAGCTGTCGCGCAATCTGGAGCGCACCGTGCTGGGCTTGAAGACACAGCAGCTCTCCGCTGCTGAGGTGCGTCAGGAGCTGGAGCGCACCATGGCGATGCTCACCCGACAGGGCAGGCTGCAGGAGGCGCAGGAGATACGGCAGGCGCTCTCTGCGCTCGGCTCTGACGATGCAGTGGTGGAGAAGACGCTGATGGGAACCGCTTACTCGCTGGAGGTGGGAAAAAGTAAACAGCCATGAGTACCTTTGACCCACACGAAGACCTGTATGCGCTACTAGAGGTACCGCCCGACGCCACAGACGAGCAGATACGCGAGCAGTACCGCAAGCTGGTGCAGCATTACTTATGGGACCGTGAGAAGTTCGCCCGCCTCAACCGCGCCTTCGAGGTGCTGAGCAACCCGCAACTGCGCGCGGAGTACGACAAGCAGGCAGCGATTGCACGCCCGCGCCCCGCTGCCAGCACGCTAGCGGCGCCGCCCCCAGAGCCTGCCCCCAGTGCAGTGGTGCCGACGGTCATCGGCGCGCCCGCTCCCGACCTGCAGGCAACCCAGCAGATATCGGACGTGCAACGCACGCAGATGGGCGTGCGCGTCACGTGCCCTGTGTGCAAAGCGGAAACCTCGGCGATAGACGGCTACTGCGAGGAGTGCGGCTTTGCGCTGGAAGGGGCGGAAGGAGTACAAGAGTTGCCCTCTGTGGAGATGCCCGAGCTGCCCACGCTGGTGGACGCGGCGGGCACGGTGTACACCCTCCGTCCGGGCGTGAACACGGTCGGGCGGCTCAATGCGGACGTGTTGCTGAGCGACCCCAGCGTGTCGCGCAGCCACGCGCGTATCACCGTGCAGGACGGCACGGTGACCATTGAAGACGTGGGCAGCACCAACGGTACGTTCGTCAACGGACAGAAGCTCACACCGCAGGTGCCCGTGACGCTGGGCGACGGCGCGGAAATCGCCTTCGGTGGCACGAAGTTGACCCTACGCATCCCCGGCGCTGCGCCTGCGCCCTCCGCTGCTGAGCCGCCCCTCGCCTCCTCTGCGCCCGTTACCCAGTCGCTGACGGTCTCGGCAGACGAGGGGACGACTACGGAAACGGCTGCAGAGGTGGAGAGGGAGGTAGTGGCATACTGGTGCAGCGATGATGGCGCGATGCGCATCCCTCTCTCCCCCGGCATGTACACCATCGGACGCCGACCCAGCAACCACATCGTCATCCCCGACCCCTACGTCTCCGGCAACCACGCGGTCTTAATAGTAGAACCTACTGGAGCAAACATCGAGGACGTGGGC
>JANWXG010000003.1 GCA_025057335.1 bacterium
GAAGTCGCTCAGACCCGCATCATCATCAACGGCATCAACTACCATGCCATCAGCGGCTGTGACCTCGACGTGCTGAACGACAACGGGCAGCTGCCCTGTAACTTCACCGTCTTCACTTACTTCAACACGGGTGGGCAGCCGCCGTGGGCAGTGAACATGAACCCACCCAACCGCAGCACGCTGGCGCCTTTCGCGGGCAACATGAACGTGGTCTTCGCCGATGGGCACGCGAAGGCGGTACCCTGGGGCACGGGCTGCCCGCATGAGTACACAGTGGAGGCAGACCGCTCTCTGGAGCCAGCGCGCTGCCGCCAGTAAAAAGGGGGACAGACAATGGCTCGACGTCAAATCCCGACGCCCGTGGCTATCGGCATCATCCTGGTGGTGCTGCTGATTGCGGTAGCCGTGCTGTGGCGTCAAACCTCCCCTCCGACGGAGAGCCGCCTGGAGCGCTGGGCGCCCTACCCGCAGATCCCTAGCGCCCAGCAGCAGGGCGTTCCCTCCGGTCGCTAAGCAGAGAAAAGGGACGGCTGGTGAACTGTTCACCAGCCGTCTCCTCTTCGCCGACCCTCCATACGCACCTCCTCTTTTCCAATAATCGATACAGACCACTGCTACCGCTTTTGGGGGGAGCTAGCCCATGAACGCCGACGAGATGAACGTGCGCCCGGTAGTGCACAGCCAGGTGGTGCGTCCGGTGTCGCGCGAATCGTCTTCAGGGGGCTCTACAGCGCAGCAGACACGCACGCCCCCTCCTGCACCTGCCGAGGAGCCAGAGACGACGGAAGAACCGATTGTCACTTCAGAAGAGCCACAGCACCTAATCGACTTGCGAGCGTAGAGAAGGCGATGAGCATTATCGGTTACCTCACCGCCACGGAGGTGGAACCTTCACTGTTTCTTGGCGCGGCGATGAGCACCGACCGGTTCGGGCTACCCGCAGAGTTTCGCTACACCGAACCTGTGCGCGCCACGCGCCTGCAGCGCATCCTCTACGGAAGCGCTCTGCATCGCTACCTGTGTCGCGAGGTAATTGCTCCTACGCTGCTCCAAGCGATGGAGACCAATCCGCAGGTGTGGATTGTGCAAGAGGAGCTGCTGTTGGAGCCGCTCGAAGCGATGCGTGCTCCCGTCGTGATGTTGCTCCCTTCCGAGGCGGCGCCCATGGACGACCTAGGCGCTACCCTGCCCGTCGGGGAGGACGAAATGCTGGTGCAGCTGTCGCTAGCAGGCGCGCCGTTGCGCGTGCGGTTCGGGGATACCGACCCGGAACGACGCCAGCACGCTATACAGGTTCTGACTGAGGCTGCACATACGATGGACCTGTTAGAACCGCTCCACCGTCTCCAGCAGGCTCTGCGTGTCGTGCAGGAGGAGCAGGAAGCGGCATGACCCTACGGACATGGAAACGAACCTGGCTACGTGTGATGCAATGGGGGTTGCGCACACGAGCTCCACGCCTCTGCGCGGGCGACCTGGCGTTCTGTCCTCCTCGCTGCCGACGACGGGCGATACGATGTGCGCCGCCGCAGGTCCGTCAGCCCGTTTCCCTCTCCACTCGCTGCCTGAGCGCCCGCGTCCGGGTATCGCCGCAAGTGAGGCAGGTGGGAACACTTGCCTCGGTGCATGTGCATTCGGTTTGCGCTCCTTCTCTTTCCCCTGCCCTACAGGTTCTCCCCTTGGCGATAGGGACAAGGGCATCTGCGTATCCCCTGCGGTGTGCAACCTTCTCGACGACTCATCGCGTATTATTATGCAGACAACGCCCCGCAATAGGCGTGCGCGTGCGCGCTCTTGTCGGACCTCCCGCTGTGCGGAGCGCCCCGCTGTTCTGGCGGTGTAGCGCGAAACGGTGGGAGGCGGCTCAGTTCTCCTGCACGCAAGCACTCTCGGCACTGGTGTGGCGCCTGCCTCTCACCCGGCAGGCGATACCATATAGGCAGTTGAGTGCGCCCTATCGTCAGGGATGTGGGGAGGCGCTACAGCGTGTAGCACAAGGATATGTGCAGGCACAGCACGTATACTACCCTGTGCCTGCACAGGCGGTGGTTCGCATTGAGATAGATGAAACGAGGGGAAAGCTGTATGCCTATCCCCGCGCGACGCCACATCGTGCCACTGCCTCCGCCTGCGTTTGGATAGTGGTGGGCAAGCGGTTGGCAGATGGTCGTGCGGTGCGCGCAATCTGGAGGGGCGAATAGTGGAGCTCTTCTTCCTGCTGGCGCAAGCGATGTTGCTCGCCCTGGCAGGGCTGATGGTGCTGCGGGTGCGTCAAGACCTGCAGCTGCTGGCGCGTGAGGCTCAGGCGCGTTACGCCGAGCTGCAACCGTTGCAAGAGCAGCTGCAGCGCACGCTGCGCGAGGTGCGGGTGACTCTCGACGAGGGCGTGGCTCAGCTGGAGGAACGCCTCTCGCGAGCAGAGCAGGTGCTGCGCGCGTTGGAAGTGCACGGGAGCACAGCGCCTTCGCCACCTGCTCCAGAGAGCGATTCGAAACCGGAGCGGGAACCAGCGCGTCTGCCTGTAGAACGCATCCTGTCGTTGGCGGAGAGCGGATGTAACGTAACCGAGATCGCTCGCGCCACCGGTGTGGCAGAAGGCGAGGTCGCGCTCGTGCTGCAGCTGCGTGCTTCGCGCGTGCAGGCGTCACCTCAAGAAGACGAGACGACATCTTTGGGTGGGGGAACAAACGTATGAACAAAAAGAAAGTGGAAACCTGGCGATGGCTGTTGGGGATGGCTCTCTCGATGGCAGTGCTGCTGGTCTCGGCTGGCTGCGGCGGTAAGAACGTGGGCAGGGTGAACGATAAACCCATTAGCCAAGCAGAGTACCACAAGGTACTGGAGCGAATGGCGGTACCCATTGTCGGACAAAACGATGTGCCACTGGTGGACCCTGTGACCGGTCGTATCGTGCGGGACCAGGCAGGGTATCTGGCGCTGCGCATGCTAGTGGATCGCCGCATCGTGCTAGAGATGGCGGAAAAGGAAAAGGTCATGCCCACAGAGCAGGAGATCGAGCGGGAACTGGAACGCCAGAAGAAGCAGCCCGACTTTAATGAGCGCCTCAAGGCGCTAGGCTATACGCAAGATGACCTCAAAGAGGACATCAAGGTGGAACTGGCTGCATTCAAGCTGATTACCAAGGGCATCACTGTCACTGAAGAGGAGATTAGGAAGGAGTACAATCGCCGCATTCAGCAGTTCACCATCCCCGCACAGGTGCAGGTAGCGCTCATTCTGGTGGACAATCGCAAGAAGCTGGATGAAATCCAATCCCAGATCAAGAAGGGAGTGGACTTCCTCGTGCTGGCGGGTCAATACCGCCCCCCCGACATGCCACCAACCATGAACACGACGAGCGTGTGGCTGCAGGAGAATAATGAGATGTTCCGCCAGCTGCCCCAGCTATGGCAGACGCTACAGAAGACCCCTGTAGGCAGCGTGACACCGCCGCAGCCCATCCGCTGGCAATCCGCGCCTGGCAAGGTGGTCAACGGCTGGATTCTCTTCAAGGTGCTAGAGAAGAAAGAGCGTCAAGTGCGCCCTCTAGACGACGAGGTGCGAGAAGACTTGCGTCGGCTGCTAATGCAGATGAAGAGCAAGCGTGACCTCGGGCGCGAGCTGGTGCAGATGCGTACTCAGGCGAAGGTCACCTTCGAGATACCACGTTACAATCGGCGCTGGGAGCAAGATGTACAGCAATGGAAACAGATTGCGCAAACGGGCACACCTGCCCCCACGCCAGCGATGCCTACGCCCTCCACAGGAGGGGGCTCGCCCTAGCGAGAGCGTCCCACATGCGGGGGGCCCTTCCGCAGGATGCCCCCCGTCATCCCTCTATCTGACGGAGCTGTTCACGCAGATAGGCAGCGGTCTCTTCGGGAATGGCAGTGGTAATGTAGATGCCGCTGCCCAGCTCGAACCCTGCTGGCGTCGTCAGGCGTGGTACAATCTCGATATGCCAGTGATAGTAGTCCATGCAGCTGTCGCGCAAGGGGGCGGTGTGTAAGACGGCATTGTAGTCTGGATTGTTCGCCGCGCGATACAGTAGCAGCAACGTGCGGCGCAACACCTCTGCCAGCGCGGCAACCTGTTCCTCCCGTGCTTCCGTCACAAAGGAGGCGCTGTGCTGGCGCGGTAGAATCATCAGCTCGAAGGGGAAGCGTGATGCGAACGGTGCGAACACCACGTACTGGTCAGTAGAAAACACCATCCGCTCTCCACTCTCCATTTCCTCCGCCAGCATGTAGCAGTATACACAGGTAACTCGGTCATCGTAGAACCTCCGCGCCTCCTCGATCTCCTCGCGAATGTTCGTGGGCACGATAGGTGTGGCAATCAGCTGGGAGTGGGGATGCACTAGGGAGGTGCCTGCTGCAGCGCCGTGGTTGCGGAACACCTGCACAAAGGCGATACGGTGGTCCTGTGCCAGTGTGCGCATCCGCTGCAGCACCGCCTGCAACACGTGTCCAATCTGCTCGGTCGGCAAGGTCGCCAGCGTCTGGTTGTGTCGGGGCGTTTCAATAATCACCTCGTGTGCGCCGTAGCCGCTGATGGTGGTGAAAATCTCCGGGCGCTTCACCTCCCACTTCGCCGAGAGGGAGAGCGCAGCAAACTTGTTGGGCACTACGCGCACTTTCCATCCCGGACGGTTAGGGTCGCTACCGTCGCGCAGGGCATACACCTCTGGCGGGGTCTGCGTCTCGTTGCCCTCGCAGAAGGGGCAGTCGTCACGATGCTCAGGTTCTTCCTGCACGACGGCTTGCTTGAGGAACTGGTGCGGTCGCTTCGCGCGTTCTTTGGACACAATCACCCATCGCTTGGTCGCGATATCTTGGCGCAGTTCCGACATGGCTTTCACTCCTTCTGGCTCCAGCGCTGCCATAGCTCTTCAGGCGAGAGGGCGTCGGGGTCATGTATCATCCTTTTCAATATTTCCGCTGTGCGCTCCTTGCCGATAGAGACATACTTGCCCGCTGCGCGCACATACACCGTGCCCTGCTCGTCCACAATCTCCCCTTGCACATACCACACCTTGCCCCGTCTCCCGGTCATCCGCGCCCGCGCGGTCAGCGGAGTGTGGATGGTTACCGGCTTCAGGAATCGGACACTGATTTCGGCGGAGACGCTAAACTCGCCCGTCTGCAACGTGCCCGCCCAGCCCATGAGCTCGTCCAGAATACTCATCAGCACGCCGCCGTGCGCTACCCCCGGATAGCCCATCTGCTCCTCGCGCAGTAGAATCGGCACCGACGCCCCTTCTTCCTCCGCGTAGAAGCGGATGTTCAACCCCTTCGGATTGGTCTCGCCACAAACAAAGCAGGTATACGAGTGGGGTAGTTTGCGTGACACCTCTTCTGAGCCTCCACCCGCCGAAATGACACGCAGGGTTATAGATACCTGGCGAGGGAGAAAAAATCCTATGTGTGGCAGCCGAAAAGAGGCTCCTTCCGCTGTCACCTGAGGATGCTTCACCTGCGGCTCAGCATGACAGGGGGACGGTTCGGCGGGAGCTTCATCCATGAATTTGTCATTCTAAGCGGGGCGAAGAATCTCATGCCCCTTTCGCGGTCGCTCGGCATAACACACACTTCCGTCACGCGCCCTTGGCAGGCTGAAAGCTCACAGGGCAGACAGCAGCGCTCGTAGTGCGCACTTCAGCGCGCCGTTGCAGTTGGGCGAAAGCCCTGTCTGCTAGTCCGTGTCGTGAAATCTTTGTCCCTCATCCCCTTTCCCCTTCTCCCAGAGGGAGAAGGGGCTATTCCCTCTCCTATTGGGAGAGGGGCGGGGGGTGAGGGCAGGATGACAACTAGGGCGGGCGCCCTGCCCTTAGCCCTCGCTGTCATTCTGAGCGAAGCGAAGAATCTCTGAGATGCTTCACTCTGTTCAGCATGACATCAGGCGTCATTCTGAGCGAAGTGGAGGTGCTCCGCTAACGCTTAGCATGACATTTGGGCGCTTTGTCATTCTGAGCGAAGCGAAGAATCTCTATCTGGCATTATCGAGATGCTTCGCGAGCGCTCAGCAGGAAAGGAGGAGACGGCTTGGCAAGAGCCTCGCCCTCCACGAGAAGCATGCGAAGCACTCCTCCGCCTCAGTATCCACCTCCCCCGTTTGTAGTAGCTTACGTCAGTGGGCTTTGCCCCTGTCGCGACAGATCAGCAAAAGTCATTCCCCGAGGAGAAGAAGTTATCCCCCTGCGAGCAAGGGACAACAGGAGAGCTGACAGATCAGAAGATACACTGCTACGGGAACATCCCCTGCAGCGCCTTTCCCAGCTCCTGCGGCTTGACACCTAACGCCACAGCAATCGCTGGCCAGCTCTGTCCCATCTCGCGCATCTCGAATACTTGCTCTGGCGACGCCTTCGCCGCTTTGGCGATAGCGTAGCCTAGGATAATAGAGCTGAGCGGGTAGCCCTTCTCGCGGTAGCGCAACACGTCGGCACGGGACGCCTGAAAAAAGTCCACGATACGACCGACGACCCATTCCTCTTGACCATTGCGCACCACCGACTTCTCCGCTACCGCCAGCAGAGTCTGCGCTACTGCCACTTCCACGTCCACGCCAATGCGCTCTCCAAGCAGCCTGCCTTGGTCGTTCAGCTCGGGATACCATCCGCCAAACTCCACTTCGCGAATCACGCGCTTCATCAGCTCGGTCAGGGCGGCGACATCCGTGCGCATCTGTCTGCCCGTCTCGTCCGCCTCACGTACCAGCCGTTCTACCAGCACGTCGCTGGCAGGCGGAGCCGCAGGCGGTTGCGCCGACGGCTGTGACCGTAGCGGTTGAATGCTGCTGCCCAGCAGGAAACCAACTAGCAATGCCAGGAGGAACCCGCCCGCTGTTCGCAGGTACACACGTACGCTCACGGCATCTCCCTCCCTGTCAGGAATTCCTTATCGATAGACTGGCGAGCCCGCTGAAAGTTTCGGCGCAGACAGGCGAGGGGGAGAGTGTCTGAAGCAATCTGCACGTCACCCCACTGTGTGCAGGAAGCGGTGCCAGTCGCAGATGGGTAGAGAGGTTTCGCTCAAGGTGGTAGGTAGACCGAAGAGCAAGGCTCTTGCCGAGTTGTATGGCGCACTCAAGTGCGCATTGCGAGCATTAACTGGTAGTGCAGGCTTCAGACTGCCAGAGCTAGCGGGCAACGGTGAGCAGCTCCCTAGGACGTTTACCCTCCGGATGACTACGCCCGAAAGCGAGCTCCCATCGGAATGACAAAAGGGGGGAGAAGGTCCTCCCCTAGCAGCCCTCCATACTGCTGCCTCACGCTGCCGATAATTGCTGGTAGGAACCCTCTGCGGGAGGAACCACTGATGGAAGGAAAGCGCCCCATCCGCGTGTTGATTATCGATGATTCGGTCGTGATTCGGCAGTTGCTCAAGGACATCCTGACACGAGACGGCGGAATAGAGGTCGTGGGCACCGCAAGCGACCCTGTCGAGGGCTACGATAAACTGGTTCAACTCCAACCCGACGTGTTGACCCTGGACGTGGAGATGCCCCGTATGGACGGCATCACCTTCCTCGAGAAGCTGATGCGCTCGCACCCGATGCCAGTGGTGATGATTTCCACGCTCACTCGCGAAGGTAGCGAGGTAACCCTGAAGGCATTAGAGCTCGGCGCGGTAGACTTTATCGCGAAACCCACTCAGAGCATCTTCACCGGGATGGCAGCATTAGCGCACGAGATAACCACCAAGGTCAAGGCAGCCGCGCGAGCGCGCGTCCGTCCCAAGCAGGCGCACGTTGCCCCTGTAGAGATGCCCCAGGTAGCCCTCCAGCGCGCCACAGCAACAGGACGGTTGATTGCCATCGGCGCCTCCACAGGCGGTCCCGAGGCGATTCGGCAGGTGTTGCAGGGGCTACCAGCACAGGTTCCCCCCATCGTCATCGTGCAGCACATGCCTCCTGTGTTCACCCGTTCTTTCGCTGAGCGGCTAGACCGACTCTGTACCGTGCGGGTTAAGGAAGCGGAAGACGGCGACACGCTTCAGCCTGGGCACGCTTACATCGCTCCCGGCGATTACCATCTGCAGGTGTCTCGCAACGGCTCGCAATATCGCGCGCGAGTGGTGCAGACGGAACCCGTGAACCGCCACCGTCCCTCGGTGGATGCCCTGTTCGACTCCGTCGTAGAGGCGAGCGGCGCGGCAACAGTGGCGGTGTTGCTCACCGGGATGGGCGCGGATGGCGCACGGGGCATGAAAAAGTTGCGCGACGCTGGCGCACGCACGATTGCTCAGGATGAGGAGACCTGCGTGGTGTTCGGGATGCCACGCGAAGCCATCCAGCTCGGCGGGGCGGAGTTTGTGCTGCCCCTGCCCCAGATTGCGCACAAGGTAGTCGAACTGGTTGCTAGCTAAGGGGTCTTCAGCACGGGCAGTTGCCCGAGTGGACATCCCGCATCAGAATTGGTGCAACACGTCGGCGGGTATCTCGATGCTGTCCAGCCGCGCCCCGATTTTGGTAACCACCTGAGCTGCTGTGTATGCTGCCAGTCTACCAGATACCTCTAGCGGCAGCCCTGTGCACAGACCATATAGCAACCCTGCTGCAAACATGTCGCCGGCGCCTGTCGCGTCAACGGCTCTCACCCGAAACGCTGGCACCTCATACACCGTCTTCCGGTGCCGAATCAGCGCGCCTCGGCTGTCCATCGTCACCACGGCGATGTCGCAGTAATCCGCGAGCACTTGTGCCGCACGGTGTGGGTCGTTAGTATCTGTGAGCTCCTGCGCTTCGGCAGCGTTGCCAATCAACACGTCTACATGCTGCTCCAGTAACCGCTGAAAATCCGTCTTGTGACGACGCACGCAGAAAAGGTCGGAGAGACTAAACGCCACACGCACCCCTGCCCGATTGGCTTCTTGCATCGCATGCAGCACTGCCATCTTCTGAGACTCAGTGTCCCACAAGTAGCCAGTGATGTACAGGTAGCGGCTCTGGCGCAGGTCGTCTACGTTGACCTCCTCAGGGCGCAGCTGCTGACTGGCTCCTAGATGGGTACACATGGTGCGCTGCGCGTCAGGGGTGAGCAAAATGCAGGAAATCCCCGTACTCCCCTCACCTAACGCAAGGTTGGGCTTGACCCCTTTCTTGTGGAGACTACGCCGATAGAGCTCACCGTTTTCGTCGTCTCCCACTTTGCTTGTGTAACACGCTTTCCCTCCAAGCAACGCCACACCAATCATCGTGTTGGCGCCCGAACCGCCTGCCTCGGAGTGTATCATGTGGTCAGCGAGACGCTCTGCCAGGAGAGACTTCTGCGCCTCGTCGATGAGGAACATACCGCCTTTCTGCAGACCCAGCTCCGCGATGAACGAATCTTCCACCCGCGCCTGGATATCCACGAGCGCGTTGCACATCCCAAAGACGTCGAAGCCCATCCTTTCCCTCATCACAGACTATCGTATCTTGACACAAAGCGAGTTAGAGTCTTCTCCTATTCAGACCTCGTTCCCTGCTCGAGCGTGCAGCAGCTGACGCTCCTCTGCTGCTTGACATTGAGGTACTGCTAGTGTATAATACCAACTGCCGAAGCGGAGTAGGCGAGTGACAATGCCGAGCACCCGCCTCATAGAGGGCAGCATATCCTAGCCACCTTGGCGCCAGAGACGCAACTCGCCCCCGTAGCTCAGCCGGATAGAGCAACTGCCTTCTAAGCAGTGGGTCGGAGGTTCGAGTCCTCTCGGGGGCGCTCATAGTTTAACCTCGTCGAAACACCACTGAGAGCAGGAACACTGCCGCCGCGGTAAGCACAATCGCCGCCCCCGAAGCTGCACCGAACCAGTAAGAGGCATACAGCCCCACAACGCTGCTGAGCCCACCTATAGCGCAGGCTGCCGCCGCCATACCTCGGAAACTGCATGTGAGGTTGCGTGCCGCCGCCGCGGGCAGCAATAGCATCGCCGTGACCAGCACGATGCCAATCAGCTTGAGCGACAGGGTGACCATCACCGCCAGCAACACGAGAAAGAGCGTGTCTACCCGTGCAGCGGAGGTGCCCATTGCCATCGCCATCTCCCGATGCACCGAGACGCGCAGCAGGGCGTTCCACAATGCCAGCACCGCCAGTACACTGCCCAAGCACACCCCCGTGAGCAGCCACACGTCTTCCCACGCCAGCGCGAGGATATCGCCAAACAGGAACTGGAACAGCCCCGGTTGATATCCCTGCAACATGCCCAACAGCAGAATACCCGCCCCTGCACACAGCGCCAGATACACGCCAATGACAGTGTCTGTGGGGATTTCGGTGCGGTGGAGAGTAAACACGATCGCCAATGTGACCAATACCGCGAAGCCCATCACTGTCGGCATCGCAGGGGTCATCAACAAAGCGGATAACGCTAACCCGGTGAACGCGGAGTGCGCCACCGCTTCACTGAAGAACGATAGGCGACGGGTGACCACGAATACCCCAATCAATGGCAGGCTGACCCCCAGCAACGCCGCAGCGAGAAGCGCGCGCTGGAAAAACGGATATTCCAGAATGTCTATCATGTCCCATGCTCCCGATGAGTATACAGGGTCATTTCCTGTCCATACACGAGGCGAATCATCTCGGCGTTGAGCGCCTCTGCAGGCGGACCGAAGCAAAGCAAACGGCGGTTCAGGCATAACACCTGCGAGGCGTAGCGAGTGACCACGCTCAAGTCATGGGAGACCAGAACCACCGTCAGGTGATGCTGCTCGCGCAGGCGCTCGATGATATCGTAGAAGCGGCTCTCCCCCTCGATATCCACTCCCGTAGCGGGCTCGTCGAGAAAGAGAATTTCGGGCTGGCGCAGCAGGTTGAGTGCAATCACCACGCGCTGCAACTGCCCACCTGACAGTTTGCCGATAGGATGGTGGAGCATCTGATGGATGCCTACCTCGTGCAAAGCAGCCTCTATGCTAGCTGGCGACGCGCTGGGCACGTAAGCACGCAACATCTCGCGTACTGTCAGCGGCAGATAACGGTCGTAGTCAAGACGCTGGGGCACATACCCCACCCGCTTGCGCCATTCGCCCAGCTGGGCAACGGGCACGCCAAACAGCGTGATGCTGCCTGAAGCCAGAGGCACCAGCCCCAGCATGGCTCGCAGCAGCGTCGTCTTCCCTGCACCGTTCGGGCCAATAATCGCCACCGTACTGCCTCGCTCCACTTGTAGGGTCACGCCCTCGATAACGCGCACCCCACCCAACTCCACGCTCGCGTCCTGAACCTCTACGATGAACTCTCCCATCTATGCCTCCTTCACCCCCGAGGCGAGCCACACGTAACCCGCTACGCTCCGCAGAGATTGCACAGGCAGATGCCTGCTCAGCAGCTCATGAAACTCCTGGCGCGTGAACCGGTAATAAGGGATTCCTCCCCGGTGCATCCCTTGCTTGTCCCCAACCCGGCTAACCCACCAGGACCAGTGATATCCTGAAATGGCATATCGCCCCCCCGTTTTCAGCACGCGCGCTAGCTCCGAGACCATCTGCTGGCGTAGTCGGTCACTGGGAAGATGCTCTACCAGCTGGCAACTGGCGACGGCGTCTAGCGCTTCGCTTGCCAGCGGCAGGAAGCAGGCATCGGCGTGCACCAGTAGGGTTCTCTCCCAGAAGCCTGCTCGCTGCATCCGCACGCGGCAACGCCGCAGGCTCTCCAGCGAGAAGTCCACTCCGACGACGTAGTCTGCCAGCACTGCGAGGTGCTGTAGCATCCTACCTGTGCCACATCCCACCTCCGCCAGTAAGGTGAACCTGCCCGCCTCGCCACGCAGCGCCCGCAGAGTCAACCGAGATTCTATCGGCGATAAGAGCCGCAGTGCGATTAAACGGTCATATCGCCGCGCCTGCGCGTCGCGCGCTCGCATCTCGCGCTGTTTGCGCTGCCACTCCTCTTCCTCGTGCTGCTCTGCCAATTCGGGCGATACGAAGCTAGGGATGCCATCCCGTAGGGGGAAACGACGTTGACACACCACGCATCGTAGGGCTGTGTCCTCTGCTTCCAGCTCTGCACGGTCCAGGGGACAACGTAAAATCTCTTGCTGCCATTCGCGCATTGTCTCCTGCTCCCCTTTCAGCGCACGTGGATTACTGCGCCTATCGCATTGCCGCGTCTAGCACCTCAATGTTTTTTCGCATCCTTTGCTGGTAGCTGGCGCTGCTCTCGCTGAAGACGCGCTCTAGTGGGTCCAGCAGGAACACGGGCACGCCTAGGTCGGCAGCTACCACGTCTACCAGTCTGGAGGAGGCGGGCGGTGCAGCGAAAATGACCCGTACCTGCTCGCGACGTGCTGTGTCAATCAGCCGGCGCAGCCAGCGAGCAGACGGCTCTACTCCCGGCAGGGGCTCAAACACTGCTACCTGTTCTAGCCCAGCCTCCTCTGCGAGGTAGCGATAGGCGCCGTGTGTGGCGATGAATTTGCGCTGCTTCCATCCCCGCGAGCGCGCACGCAACTCCGCCTGCAACGCACGCAGCTCCTGCACCACTTCGCGCGCGTTCCGCTCATACTCCTTGCGATGCGTGGGGTCTAGCTCGCCGAGCGCCTGTGCCACGTTCCGTACCATATGCTCCGCGTTTCGCAGAGAGAGCCATACGTGTGGGTCTACCCCCGTCTCGCCTTCCTCATGTTCGTGGTGGTGATGCTCGTGATGGCTGTGCTCATGGTGATGCTCGTGTGCGTGCTGGTGATGGGTGTCTGCGGGCAGCGTGTCACAGCCCTCCGAAATCTGGAAGATGCGCGGCTGCCCTTGCCCGAGCGCCCGCAATAGAGGAGGCAAAAAGGGTTCTGCCTCCAATCCTAGGGCGAACACGGCGTCTGCCTCTTGCAGCATCTTCATCTGCTGGACGGTAGGGGCAAAAGCGTGCAGGTCACTGTCGGGGGGCAATAGTATTCGCACCTGCACGTGCTCACCGCCCACCTGCCTGACGAAGTCAGCGACGGGGAAGAAGGTAGCCACCACCTGCAGCGGAGCTGAAGCCGAGGCGTCTGACGCGAGCCTTTGTTGCGGTTGACATCCCCCAACGAGCAGCAGTGCCCATACCAGAAGCAGCGTGTGCCAGGTGTGGGCAATGATTTTTGTAATGTAAGGTGCATTAACCATACTTTTGCTGTTTTTTCAAGCGCTTCATCCCACTACTTGTAATTATACGGAAGATTCCTTATGGTTGCCATCCCGATAACGGGGATGGAGGAGAACGAAACGCACGCGCCAAACAAACCATCCTTTGCCCGCGCCGTCTTCCACCTCGCGTGCGTTTCACCAAGGAGCAGGAAGCTCGAACACGTGACATCAAGGAGGAATGACTGACGATGAGTCTGCGTATCAACACCAATATCACCGCGATGAACGCGATGCGCTCGTTGACCAACACCAGCGAGGCGTTCGCGCGTTCGATTGAGCGGTTGTCTTCGGGTTTGCGCATCAATCGTGGCGCTGACGACCCCGCAGGCCTGATTATCTCCGAGAACCTGCGCGCCCAGATTGCGGGTATGTCGCAAGCCATCAGCAACGCCCAGGATGCAGCGAACTTGCTCAAGACCGCCGAAGGTGGTCTGGATGAGATACACAACCTGCTGCGCACCATGCGCCAGCTGGCAGTCGCCGCCAGCAACACGGGCGTGAACGACCAAACCGCTCTGCAGGCGAACCAGGCGCAGATTCGCTCCGCTCTGGAGAGTCTGAACCGTATCGCCGAGCAGACACAGTTCGGAACCAAGAAGCTGCTGGACGGCACCGCAGGCATCACCGCCCAGGTGACCGATACCTCCCGACTAGCGGGCATCTTCATCGGTAGCACCTTCAACGGGCAGATTGTGCAGAGCGGCACCGTGCAAGCCAGCCTGGTGACCAGCGCCACCCGTGCGCAAGTGGTTGGACAGGTGATCTACTCCAGCGTGGATAGCCGAATCGCCTCGGGCTCGTTCGCTTCTCAGTCGGGAGGCACCATCGTCATCAACGGTCAGTCCATCACCGTTTCGGGTGAGGACACAGTTCAGACGCTGCTCGACCGCATCAACGCGCTGACCAGTGTCACGGGCGTGTCGGCGCTGGTGCAATCCGCGACGGGCGGCGTGCAGGTGGTCTTGCGTCAGGTGAACTACGGCGCCAACTTCAGCGTGCAGGTCAACCAGAGCGCGAACGTGCTCTTCACCACATACAACGCGAGCTCCAGCACGGGCGTGGACGCTGTCGTGTCGGTGACTGTCTCCACGACAGTGGGCATGACTTCCGCCCTGTTCACGGGCGGTCGTGCTGCGGGCGAGAGTGGCTTGAAGGTGAAGGACGCCTACGGCAACACCCTGCTGTTGACCGAATACGGCAACGTGGCGATGCCCTCTGGCACGGCGGTGGCTACTGTCTCTGCGCAGAGCCTCGTGTTCCAGATTGGCGCCAACTCGGGGCAGACCGCACGCGCCGCGCTCGCCGACGTGCGCGCCACCCAGCTGGGCAGGACCGTGGTCGCTGGCAAGTCGCTACAGGACATCGACGTAACCACGCTGCAAGGCGCGCAGGACGCGATTAAGATTATCGACGAGGCCATTTCGCAAATTAGCCAGCTGCGCGGGAACATCGGCGCCTTCCAGAAACAGGTTCTGGAGAGCACGATGCGCTCGCTCAGCATCGCCCGCGAGAACCTGTCCGCTTCGGAGAGCGCCATCCGTGACACCAACGTAGCCGACGAGATTATGAACTACACCAAGCTGCAAATCCTGCAGCAGGCGGGTATGTCAGTATTGGCGCAAGCCAATATGGCACCGCAGATGGTGCTATCGCTCCTCCGCTAAGGCGAAAGGCGAGGTCCATCGCGGGGGCGGGTTTCACCCCGCCCCCGTTTTCGTTTGCGCTAGCGACATGCTCCGTCGCGTCCACACAGTCGCCGTTTGGAGGGACGCGCTCCGTCGCGTCCGCACGGTCACCATTTGGAGGGATGCGCTCCGTCGCATCCATTGCAGGAGGTCACGACGGAGCGTGACCCTCCAGAAGATACACAGTGGGCAGAGCAGTCACACGCACCTTCGCCTGCGCCTTCAGTAGTCGCTTCGCTGAGCCTTGCGCTGCGAGCCGATTACACCTGCGTCCAGTCGAACACCACACCCATCGCGGCGGAACGGTCGTAGCGCAACATGTGGTATACCTGCGGCGCGTCGTAGGGGCTGACGCGGTGGGTAATCAGGTCTTTCACGCGCATATCGCCCCGCGCGAGGTAGGTGAAGAAGAGCTGGTACATCTTCGATTGCGTCCAGATAGCATGGTCCGTACTCACCTCCGGCGGGTTACTAGCGTGCGTGCCAATAATGCGCAGCCCTTTCGTAACCACGTCACCCGTGAGGAACTGTTGCGAGGGCTCTCCCGTATCGCCGAGCAGAACCAGCTTCCCGAACCGCCTCAACATGGTCAACGCCGTAGCAAACACGGAGGCAATGCCTGTGATGTCGTATACGACCTCCGCCCCTTTGCCCTCGGTCAGCTGGAGCACCTCTTCGCGTGCCTCTTGCGCCGTTTTAGCGATAACGGTGGTGGCACCGTGTTCCCGCGCCATCTGGAGGCGCGGTTCGGCAGGGTCTATCACGATAATCTGCCCGGCGCCCTGCAGGCGCAGATACTGCACCGTGAGCTGTCCCAACAGCCCCGCACCGATGACCACCACGTTATCGCCCATCTGGTGCTGCGCCATGCGCACGGCGTTCTGGGCTATCATCGCCAGAGCGAACCATGCCGCCTCCTCGTCACTCACCTCCTCATGCTGCACTAAGGTCGCATCCTTCGCGTCCACCACATGCCACTGCCGATGTGAACGCTGGAATACCACGCGGTCGCCCGGCTTGAACTGGTCGACGCCCTCGCCCACCTGTTCCACGATGCCCATCGTGCTGTATCCCGCAGGGAAGGGATAGCGCACCCAGCGGTCCCAGTGCGTGCCTTCCTCGAACAACCTGCCCAGGCAGATACACTCCGTGCCGGTGCTGATGAGGCTCTTACTGGAGCGCACCAACAGTTGCCCTGCTTTCAGGGGAGGCACACTCTCCTTGAGGAGCTCCACCTTGTCTTTACCTGTGAAGTAGATGCAAAGCGATTCCATCTCCATCCTCCCTACTCACGAAATGACATAGCGCCCTGCGAGATGTGGCAGCGAAAAGCAAGGGGTTGTATGCCTGTCTGCTCCGTGTAGCGTGCAGACACCTGTTGGGCATACTCCTCCATGCGAGCTTCCTCTACCAGGTGCAGGGTGGCGCCACCCCATCCTGCACCTGTCAAGCGCGCCCCCAGGGCGCCATGCTCCCTTGCTAAGCGCACCAGCAAGTCTAACTCAGGAGTGGAGTTCTCGTAATCCACGCGGCTGCTCTCGTGCGAGGCGAACATCATCTCACCCAGCGTGGCGACGTCACCCTGGTGGAGCGCTTCTCGTCCACGCAGCACGCGCTCGTTCTCGCTGATGACGTGTCGCGCCCGTCTTCGCAGTGGCTCGGGCATCTGCGCCTCCCACTGCTGGAACTCCTCCCAGCTCACGTCGCGCAGCAGCTGCACATGTTCGCCCAGCCTCTCGCGAAACCATGCCGCCGCTTCCATACACTCGCGATAGCGCGTGGCATAGTCCCCACTGACCAGAGCGTGCTGTGCCATAGAGTGTATCAGCACGAAGCCATACGAACCTGCTGGTAATGCGAGCGCTTCGTGTTCCTCTGTACGGGTGTCCAGAAAGAGGATGCTGTCCCGCTCGCCGAACACGGCGGAGAACTGGTCCAGGATGCCGCAGGGCATTCCGACGAACTCGTTTTCGGCTCGGCGGCAAAGCTTGGCGATTTCCCAGCGAGGCAGACTCGCTTCACACAGCTCCAGCAGCGCCATCGCGGTCGCGACCTCCAACGAGGCGCTACTACTAACCCCCGCGCCGATGGGCACGTCACCTACCACTACTGCGTCAAAGGGCTCTAGCGCTATTCCTGCCTTCAGCAGCTCCACAACTACGCCTTTCACGTAGTCTGCCCAGCGGTCGCCCGGCTCCGCACGAAGCGCATCCAGAGCAAACGCTGCTTCTGCCCCCTTCTGCTGGGCGAAGACGCGGCACTGTTTTCGGGCATTTCGCCTCACCGCTACGACCGTCACCCGGTCGATCGCGGCGCTCATCACGAAGCCGCCGTTGTAGTCGGTGTGGTTGCCCAGCACCTCCACCCTGCCCGGCGCCACGCCGTACGCGGCGGGGAATTCTCCGTAACGTCGGTGAAAGAGACTTTTTGCCTGTTGCACTATCTCCTGCATCATCCCGTTCCCTGCCTCACCTCGTGCTACACAACGATTTTGTCTAGGGGATGTCGGTTCTCCTGCCTACGCATGGACAACGAGGAAACCGGCTGCGCAGTGGGGAACGTTGATAAGGGTGAGGTGAGGGATTATGGTAACGATTGGTGATGTGTTAGCGGTCATCGGCGTCGTCGTGGCAACGGTGCTTTCGCTCTGGGCGCTCACGTTGGCGGTGGCTTTGCTTTTTCGGACGCGCGCCGAGCGCGCCCGCACGCGCATCGAGTGCTCCCCTGGCAAAGTCACGTTGCGAGGCGCTCTGATGGCGCTAGTGCTGGGCGTGCTAGTAGCGGCACTGCTCAATCATCCAAACGGTCTGCTGAAGCTGGTCGGCTGGGTGGTCTATCTGTTCTTGCTGGTGGTCGGAGCAGTGGGTTTCAGCGGGCTAGTAGCGCTGGTGGCACAGCGTCTAGCGCAGATCGAGCCGTCATTCACGCCCTATGCCGCTTTGTCGCGTGGTGCGCTGCTCTGCGTGCTTACTACGCTGGTGCCCATATTGGGATGGTTTGTCGTCGCACCGCTCATCGGGTTTGCCTCGCTGGGCGCAGGGGTCGAGGCGATTTTCTCTCGGACGCCTGCTCTAGCTCCCTCGGCTTCTGCGAATTCTAGCACGTCGTCGTAGAGGCCTGTGGACCTCTCCCCCAGCCCCTCTCCTACAAAGAGAGGGGCGCTCCTCCCCCCTTCCTTCTCAGGGAAGGGGGGCAGGGGGGATAGGTTGCACTTCTGAAGGGAAAGGCGTGTCAACCTCTCTCCCTACCCCTCTCCTGCAAAGAGAGGGGAGCTATTCCCCCCTTCCTTCTCAGGGAAGGGGGGGCAGGGGGGATAGGTTCAAACTCCAGACGGAGCATGAGGGTCAAACCGTTTTGTCACAGACGAGTCGTCTACCTCCGATTCAGCATCTTCACGAAGGAAGTAGACGACTCCTCTAGCGCAGCAAAGCAGTGACGAGTCTCTCTTCTTTTGACCGGAGTCTGCACGAGGGGCAAGGGCGCTGTCACGAGAGGTTTGCTCCCTCGTAAAAAGTCTGCCTGCGTAGACGGGCTTCGCGTAGAGAAAAGCAGCCTAAGGCACAGAACACTGCGTATCACCCCCTCATCCCCTGCCCCCTTCTCCCAGAGAGAGAAGGGGAAGGCTACAGACATGCGGGTGCGCTGATTGTGTCGCACGGTAGTGCATCTGCGCCCCTCTCCTGCTGGGCAAGGGGCGATGAGGTGAGGGCAAGGGGAAAAGAGGAGGGCTGGCAGCTGGGCAGCAGCTTCGCCCTCCACATCGCTCTGCTGCCCTGAGCGCAGGTATCCACAGAGGCTTCGCCGTCGCTCAGGCGGACAGTTCTCCCCACAGCGGGCATGGGCGTCCGCAACAGGGCGAACGGCAGCCACATCCAGACGCAACTCCCCACTGCGAAAGGGCTTGACAACTGCGTACAAGATATGTATACTTTTGTATACATATCTTGTACGGGGGGAGTAGCGTTGAGAGCGATAGATGACACCGCGCTTCTGGAGGAGCTGTCTGACCTGCTGCTGCGCCTAGTGGGGCGCGATGCGGACTACCCCGCCTACCCAGAGTCGCGCAACGTCGAACGCGAGCGAACGGACGCCCAGCGGGCAGCGCAGCTAGCGCCTCTCCACTACAACCTGCAGGTAGATGCCGTCTGTTCGCTGCGTCGTCGCGAGATTGCGCTAATGCTGGATTGCACTGCGTTGACCCCGCGCCAACGCCAAGCGGTGCTCCTCTTTCTGCAGGGCTACACCTTCGAGGAGATGGGGCAGCGCTGGGGCGTCAGCAGGCAGGCAGCGCACCGACTCTTCCTACGCGCCTGCGAAGCCATCCGCCAGAGCTGGAGCCGCCATCCTCTGCACGGGTTGACGCTCACGTATCGCGAAAGCACCCTGCGACGTTACGCGCGGCGCACACGCTGGCTCAATCATGAGGAGGAGTAAACCACCATGTGCCTGCGGTCACGCCCGCCGCCAGCGACGATAACCTATCCAGCTCATGGCAGCTATGGGTAGCCAGACTACCGCCCACACCGCCAGCCACACCACAACCGACCAGACACGCTGCGCGAACGCAACCAGCGCCCGTACCGCATCCGAAGCCACCTTTCCCGTGCTGAACGTCTCTGCTGGCACCAGAGGTTGGACGCGGGCACGCGGACGCAGCGTCACGCTCACGGTGCAATACTCCACCCGATGCGACAGGAAGCGCAAACGCCCCTCCAGCCGCTCTATCTCCTGGCGCACTCGGCTCAACTCGCGCTCTACTGCCAGGGTATCCGATAGCCTGCCCGTGCGCGAGAGATGCCCGAGCAACCGCTCCTCCGTGCGCTTCAGGTTGCGCAGCTGCGCCTCAACGTCCACATACTCCTCGGTCACATCTTCGGAGCTCACCTGCACGCTGAGCGCTTTGCCTAGCGCCTTCACCTCACGCAGCACCTCGTCGAAACGGCGAGCAGGCACGCGAAAGGTCACCACAGCGCTCTGGTTGCCCAGCTCGTCCGTCCACTCCTGCAGGTCGGATACGTAGCCCTGACGCTCTCGCACTAGCTGGCTTAGCTGCTCCACTGCCTCCCTCGTCTCGCTCACCTCCAGCGTGACCGAGGCAGTTCGAATCAGATACCGTTCTGGCTGGCTGGAGGCTAATCTCGCCAGCACCAGCCCGCTTCCCGAGACATCCCCCACAGCGGGAGCACCTGCTCTCGACACCCCCTGCTCCAGCAGCTTGCTTGCAGGCATCATGGGCGCCCCACCTTCCGCACCCCCTACCGCGACATCAGGAGCCACCGCACGAGAACGGAGATACACCGCTATCCACACCACCATACCTATCAGCAGCACGGCAACATAGAGCCACAACCGCTTCATTGTGCTACCTCCTTCCCCAGCGTCGCGCCTCACGCATAAGACGTATGGCGCTCGGCAAGGGTTACGGCGCTGGGGGGAACACAGGCTTGTTGCGTAGACATGCGCCTCATGAGAAGCGTATAATTAGGAGAAGGGAACTGCCTGACAGCGCGGAGCGCTGCCGAACAGGTGAGAGAGGAGTAGCATCATGTCGCCTATCACACGTCGCGAGTTTCTCGGAACAGTGCTTGCAGGGGCAGGAGGAATGTGGTTGCAAACGGTTTCAGAGGCGACGCAGAAGCCGCCATTGCGCTCGCCCACGGAGCAGGTCGCGTTGGGCAAAACAGGTATCAAGGCGTCTTTCGTGGGCATCGGCACGGGAATGCGCGGCTGGATGCGTCAGTCCAACCATACGCGCATGGGCAAGGAGGCGTTCATCGCACTCATCCGGCACGCCTACGAACGCGGCATTAACTTCTTCGACACCGCAGACCTGTACGGTACTCACCCCTTCCTCCGGGAAGCGTTGAAGGGCATTCCGCGCGACAAGGTGGTCATCCAGAGCAAAATCTGGTTTGCCCCGCACGGCTTGCCGGAGCAGGTAATCGACGCCCGGCGCGCCATAGACCGCTTCCGCCAAGAGCTGGGCACGGACTACATCGATATCGTGTTGCTACACTGCACCACCTCTCCGACGTGGACAGAGGACCTGCGTCCGATGCGCGAGGCGCTGGAAGAGGCGAGGCAGAAAGGGCTCATCCGCGCACACGGCACCTCTTGCCACAGCCTGCCTGCCCTCAAGGCGGCTCAGGAGTCGCCGTGGGTGCAGGTGCAGCTAGCGCGCATCAACCACCGGGGCACAGCGATGGACGGCAGCCCTCAGGAGATCGCTGCATTGCTGCGTCAGATGCGTGCGGCAGGCAAAGGGGTCACCGGCATGAAGGTTTTCGGCGAAGGCAGGTTCCTCAGCCCACAGGAACGGGAGGAGAGCCTGCGTTTCCTTCTCTCTCAGCGATGCGTGGATAACTGCATCATCGGGTTTGAGCAGAAAGAGCAGATCGACGAGACGCTCGGTATCCTGCAGCGTCTGCTCACAGGATAGGGGAGTGGCGTGGTTTGTTCGCGATGGGTGTACCTCACGTCGTCGTCGTGGGTGGTGGTATTACAGGTCTTGCCGCTGCATACTACCTACAACGCCTGCAGCAGCAGGCGGGAACTCCTCTGCGCATCACGCTCCTGGAGGCGCAGCACCGTCTCGGCGGTAAAGTGGAGACAGTGCAACACGAGGGGTTCCTCCTCGACACGGGTCCCGACTCTTTCCTGACGCTGAAGCCCTGGGCGTTGCAGCTCTGTCGGGAACTGGGCATGGAGGCGCAACTGCTCTCTCCCAGCGCGCGCCAGTTTTTCCTGTTGATTGGGGGCAGACTGCATGCCGTGCCCCATGAGCTGGTCTCCTTAGTGCCAACGCGACCGCAGGCGCTGTGGCGAGCTACGTTCCTGTCGCTGCTCGGCAAGCTGCGCGCCAGCATGGAGGGCTTGGTGCCCGCGCAGCGCAATCAGGAAGACGAGGCACTGGGCGCGTTCCTGCGCCGCCGTTTCGGCAAGGAGTTCGCTATGCGGTTCGCCGAGCCGCTCATGGCGGGAATCCATGCAGGACACCCCGACCGGCTCAGCATGGCAGCGGTGTACCCAATGTACTGGGAGATGGAGCGCCGGTACGGTAGCATCACGCGGGGGCTGATACACCTGCGACGCCAACGACAGAAGGATGGTGCGCCGCGCGACGCTTCGCCCTTCATGGCGTTGCGCGACGGGATGGGCAGCCTTATCAACCGCCTGCAGCAACGTCTTCGTGGCGTCGACGTAATGCTCTCTACTCCCGTCGCAGGCATCGACCTCCTACCCGACGGCTCGCTGCATCTCCGTCTCGAGCAGGGAGAGCCCCTGCACGCCCACGCGGTCATCCTCACCGTGCCTGCCTACACCGCTGCGAAATGGCTACAACCTCTCAGCGAAACAGCGGCGCGACTACTACATGCAATCCCATATGCGTCCACTGCGGTCGTGTCGCTTGCATACCGACGCCAGGCGGTCGGGCATCCTCTGGAAGGAAGCGGCTTCCTCGTGCCGCGCACCGAGCCTGTAGGTATCACGGGCTGTACCTGGTCGTCCAGCAAGTGGGAGGGACGAGCGCCCGCTGACCATGTGCTGCTGCGCGTGTTCATCGGCTACGCGGGCGCAGACCAGATGGTGGAGCAACAGTGGGACGAACTTCTCGCCCGAGTCGCCCACGACGCGCTGTGTCCCCTGTTAGATATCCGTGAACAACCGCTCTTCGCTCAGGTACACCGCTGGCTAAAGGCGATGCCGCAGTACGAGGTGGGACATCTGGCGCGTCTGCGCCAGCTGGAGGAGGCGTTATCGGCATACCCGATGCTCCTGCTGGCGGGTTCTGCCTATCGTGGAGTGGGTATCCCCGACTGTATCAGGCAGGGGAAGGAGGCGGCAGACAGGGCATGGCAATATCTCCTCCGGCAATGAGCGCAACGATTGGCGTCGACAGGGCGTGCTCCTTCCTGCATCCTCGACATGTTGCGAAACCCTACTCCGTCGTAGCATCCTACGCGCGGTCACTGGGCGAGTTGACGCCTTGCAGAGGAGGCGGTTATAATCAGGCTGGGAATAGAGGAAGGTGATCCGCACCGTTATCGTGGAGGCGAACTGGCAGGAGAGCCTGCGTGACCCCTGGCGTCACCTTCAGGCATCTCATCCGCAGGTGTCGCCCTTCCAGACGTGGGAGTGGGCAAGCCTGTGGTGGAAGCACTTCGGCAGGGGAAAGCAAGCGCAGATACTGTGCGTGCAGGAGGGGAAGGAGACGGTAGGCATCGCCCCGCTGTACGCTCGTCCGACGGTTCGGGGGAGATGCCTGCGCTGGCTGGGCACGGGCATCTCCGACCGATTAGGCGTGATTGCACTACCAGAACGCGAGCGCGAGGTAGTAGAGGCGCTCGCAGAGTGGATGCAGCAGCAGCCGTGTGCCGACCTGCACCAGCTGCCAGAAGGCTCGTGGATGGCGCGCACTGCCGAGGCACGAGGTTGGCACGTGGTGGAGCAGGAGAAGTGCCCTTACATCACGTTGCCTGAAACGTGGGAAACCTATTGGGGGTCTTTAAGTAAGAAGATGCGTTTCAACTTGGGCTACGCCCAACGACAGATAGAGCGCGAATGGGGACAGGCGTGTCTGCACACGGCGGACGAACAGACGCTGCCAGTCTGGTTGGAGGCGCTATTTGACCTACACACCCGTCGCTGGCGGCGGCGTCTGTTGCCTGGAGGTTTCTTTCATCCGCGCGTGCGCCAGTTTCATCGGGAATGGGCGTGGAGCGCCTTCCACAATGGCTGGTTACGCCTGCACGCCCTGCAAGTGGGCGGGACGGTGTGGGCGGTGTTGTATGTGTTTCATTTCGGACGGCGCGCGTATTACTATCTGGGGGGTTTTGAGCCTCGCCTGGCGCGGTACAGCCCGGGCACCGTATTGACCGCGTGGGCAATCCGCCGTGCCATAGAGGAAGGCTGTGTGGTGTTTGACTTCCTGCGCGGCGACGAGCCGTACAAATATCGCTGGCGACCGCAGGTACTGCGGCATCGGCGGGTCTGTTGGGCGCGTGGCGCCTTGGGCTGGACGTGGCACCTACAAGTGAGCTGGGAAACTCGTCTGTGGAGGTGGCTACAGGTGCGCTTGCATGGAAAGGGGGTATCGTAGATGCGTGTCGTCACGTTCCTGCTGGCGCTGCTGGCGTGCGCCGGAGTAGTGTACAATTATCAGCAGCTCCGCGAAGTGCGTCAGCAGCTGGAGCAGGTTCAGCTTCGGCTGGAGAACCAGCGGACGGAGGAACCGCCCGCTCTGGTGGAGGCGAAGCAGCGCATCCAGCGCGCACAGCAGCTTCTCCGTATGGGCAAGCTGCAGCAAGCGCGCGCGGAGCTGGAACAGGGCGCTAAAGCAGTAGCGGAAGCCGTCGGCAATCGGGAAAGCGCCCCTAACACCCTGCAGCAAGTGCAGCAAATGCTGGAAGGGGCGCGTAAGGAGCTGGCGCGCTTCTGGTCAGGGCAACAGGAGACGAAACCATGACACGAGCGAGAGCACTAGGGAGAACCGCCCTCCTCTTCGTCCTGCTCGCCGCCGTGCCTTTAGTCATCGGCTGTCGCGGGACGAACCTGCTCAGCAAGCAGGACGAGATTCAGATTGGGAAAGAGGGTTCTGCCGCTATCGAGAGGGAATACAAGTTGGACACAGACCCCGCGCGCACAGCGCTCGTGCAGGAGGTCGGGCAACGCATTCTAGAGGGGATGCGACAGGTAGAGGGCAAACGCGCCCCTGATTTCCCCTTCACCTTCAAGGTGCTGGACACGAAGGAGGTCAATGCGGTCTCGTTGCCAGGCGGTCCGGTGTACGTCTTTCGCGGCTTGATGGAGCAGGTCGGCGACGACACGGACATGCTAGCCGCTGTGGTGGCGCATGAGGTAGCCCATATCGTCGCACGCCACGCAGCCAAGCAGATATCCAGCAGCATCCTGGCAGACCTGGCTATCTCGCTGGGCACCAGAGGAAGTGCACAGAAGGCTGCCACCATCGCTACCTCGCTAGTGATGCTTCAGTACAGCCGTGACGATGAATACGATGCCGACCGCCGAGCCATCCTGTATACCCATGCTGCGGGGTATGACCCGGAGGGGCTAGTGCGCTTCTTCGAGAAACTGCAAAAGCTGGAGAAGAGCCCGATGAAGGGGTTACTGGCGAACCTGCGCACTCACCCGCTCACGGAGAACCGTATCCTGCGGGCGAAAAGGCAAATTGCGCAGTTGCCCGACCGAACCTCTTCGCATGCGGTGCCAGCGCAATGAGGGTCACCGCGATTATCCCCGCGTATAACGAGGAGACACGCTTGCCTCGTGTCCTGGAGGCGGTGTGCGCCGCTTCTCTGGTGGATGACATCGTGGTAGTGAGTGACGGCTCCAACGATGGCACCTACGAGGTGGCGCGTGCCTTTGACGGCGTGTATGCCCTGCAGCTGCCCCAGAACGTCGGCAAAGGGGGAGCCATGCACGCGGGGGCTTGCTACACCCAGTCGCCCGTACTGGTGTTCTTGGACGCAGACCTCGTTGGACTGACCCCCGAACACGTGGACAGCCTGGTGCGCCCCGTGCGCTGTGGCGAGGCAGATATGACCCTGGGCATCTTTCGGCGAGGCAGGCGTGCCACTGACCTCGCGCAGCGATTGTTTCCCTTCGTGAGCGGACAACGCGCCATCCGACGGGAACTGTTCCTACAGGTGCCCAACGTCCAGTATGCCCGCTTCGGCGTGGAAACGCAAATCACCCGTTGGGCAAAGCGCCAACGGTGGAAGGTGTTGTACGTGCCCCTGATAGGCGTCACCCACCCGATGAAGGAGGAGAAGCTGGGACGATGGCGCGGCACCGTGGCGCGCCTGAGAATGTACGCCGACATCGCGCGCATCCTGCTGGACGGTCGTGCCCCTCGCTCCTCCAAGCGGGTATTTCGGCTCAGGAATAGGTAGTGTGGGGCGTCCATCCGCCGACGCACGTTAGACCTACATTCCCGTTATCCTGCGCAGTTGGCGCAGGGAGGCTCCTAAAACGCCTGGGGAGCGCGAGGCATCTCCCAAGCGGCGCAGCAAGCGGGCGAGCCAGCTGCCCCGGCTGAGCCCGATGGTGGTCATCGCCGCGCGGAGTTCTTGCTCGGAGAGCTGGTAGTCTAAGTCTCCCTGTAACACCGCCGTCTGAAACCAGCACTCAAACAGGAAAACGTCCCCCACCCTGCCTTTGCGCAATTGGGCAGGTAGGCGGTTCAACAGAGGACGAGGCAGGTTCCACTCGCCGCGACGATTGAGCAGTTCGGTGCCGAAGAAATCGCTGACCTTCTGCACCAAATACAGCATTCCCCGGTCTGCCACCAAGTCCAGAGGCAACGGCACCCCCACGTCCCACTCGAGGTCGATGACGGTGACCTCACCGCTGGCTTCGTTGAGCAGACAGTTGCGCGGCGTCAAGTCCAGACAGTTTGGGGGAAGCCACTGACTGTTAGCGGGGTAGAGAGCACGTCCGAGCCGCAACGTGCAGAACCGGGCGAACTGCTCGTCGTAGTCGTGGTACCCTTCTGGTAGCACCCGCGCCAGCAGGGTCGCATACCATCGGAGCAGAGCAGAAGCTGCCTCTGCATAGCGTTTGTGCCAGAGGCAGTCGATGAACAGATGCTCGAGGTTTTTGAGGTGCTGATGGTATGGCTCCGTGAGGTCGCAATGCAAAGCAAGAGGGGCGGGACGGTTCATCCACTCCCCTCGGGCGGTCATCACGGTGATGTGGTCGCCTTCTTTCACGAAGAACTTTGTCTGGCGAAAGGCGGGAGCACACAGGGTACGCATCTTCACCGCCAGAACCGACGTCCATTCCTGCGGCAAGGGCTGGCGCGAAGCGATGACAAGGAAAGAGTTCATAAACGCCGAGGGAGGCGCGTTTCTGGCGACCATACGCAGGAACTCGCGCTCGTTGAACAGCGGGCGCTGACGCAGCGAATAGTCCACAGTGGGTAGGTTCAACAAGGTCAGCCAGTCGAAGCCAGGTTCGCTGAAACTGCGTTCCGCCAGAACCACCTCGGGCATTTTGTAGTCGGGGAAGGGATAGAACCAGATGTGGTGAAGGAGCCCCGCGTCCTCCAGCTTGCTCTGGAGCAGACCTCTGTCGAAAGTGCGGATACCGTTGTAGTCGGGATAGCCGGAAACCCCCTCGAAGGGAACGCCGTAGTGGTCTTCGCGATAGCCTGCCAGATACTTGTGCCCAATGGGGTTCTCGATAGCGACCACCAGCCTCCCGTTGGGACGCAGCCAGCTGCTCAATAGGTGTAGCAGATGGGAGGCAGCATCGGGATGGGCGATGTATCTGCCCGCGTATTCCAGCACCCCAATTAGCAGAATCACGTCGAACGGTTCAGACGGAGAGTAGTCCTCGATGTTGGCAGTTACCACCTCGAGGTGCGAAGCATGTCGGCAGCGCAGGCGAATGAGCTCGGCGCGCTGGGGCGCTCCCTCTACCGCCACAATCCGCTGGACGACGGGCAGGCGGCACAGGTACGAGGTAATCGCGCCACAGCCAGCACCGACCTCCAGTACGTGTAGCCCGTCTCGCACCGCAGGCAACCAGCTAATGATGTTAGCGCGGGCGGGAGAGAGATGATAGGAGAGAGGCCACCAGTTGTACGTCGTCCATGCGCGCTGCTCCTCGAAGTCCTCCTGACGGAACAGCGTGTACAACAGGGCCTCTGTACCGTCTGCGTAGTCGAAACGCGCCTCGGCTTGGAGCGCCTGCACCCCGGTTCTTGTCATCTGCTTCTCCCCAGCTGCTCCAGAATCCATCGGAACGGTTCCCCACCAGCAGAGAACCATTGTTGATGACGCACGAAGCACAGGTACGGGTTCAACACGGCGTGGCAGGTTTTTTCGGGCAATATATCGCTTCTGCTACCACAGTTTGCTTCATCCTGGGAGAAAAAATCTTTGGAAAAGTGCAAAAACCTGTTGACACATGCAGGCGGTTGTTCTATAGTAAATATCAGCAAAGTTACGGGGGATACCGTACGCTACGAAGCCTTGCGCTTCAGCAAGAACCCTCGACTTTGCAGGCAGCTTCAACCAGATATAGCAAAAACAGAACGGTCGGGAGGCAAGCAGGATGATTTCATCTCGCTATGACGACGGAAGCCTGCGCTTCCAGAACATGCAGGATGAGGAAGTCGTCGTCTACGCGAAATGCGGTAGTCAGCAAGCGACAGAGCATCTGCTTGCGAAGTACCGCGGTATGGTGGAAAGCAAGGCACGCTCTTACTTCCTCATGGGAGCCGACCACGAAGACGTGGTGCAGGAGGGGATGATTGGGCTGTTCAAAGCCATCCGCGACTTCCGTGAGGACAAGTTGAGCAAGTTCCGCCCCTTTGCTGAACTGTGTGTCACCCGCCAGATTATCACGGCGGTGAAGATGGCCACTCGCCAGAAGCATGCCCCGCTCAACGCGTACATCTCCCTGAACCGTCCCCTCAACGATGAAGACAACGACTCGACACTGCTGGAAATCATTCCCGACGAAAGCGTAGCAGACCCCGCCACGGTAGTGGTAGACCAGCGACAACCTCGCAACCTCCTAGAGATGCTTAACGGACACTTGAGCAACCTGGAGGCACGAGTGCTGGAATGCTACCTGGAGGGGATGTCCTACCGCGAGATGTCCAAAGTGCTCGGCTGCCGTCCCAAGTCTATTGATAACGCCTTACAGCGCGTGAAGCGCAAAGTGAGCATCCTCTTTAAGGAAGAGGAGGAGTAGCCTGTCACCGCCGCGGCAAAAACCGCGGCGGTTTCTCCTCTCAGAGCTTGTTCAGCAGACGCCGCATGGGCGAGGGAAGAGGTAGCCGTTTCGCCTCCTGTGCAGTAACCCAGCGTATCGCCTCCCCTGCAGGAGGTGGCTGCTCGTGTAAGCGAGTGCGCAGAGCGTGCAGAGTCACCGAGTAGTGCATCAGCCCATGCCGTACGGTCGCTGCCGGCTCCCAGCCATCCAATTGCACTCCCACCATGTTCGCTGCGCGTTGCGCGGCTTGCTCTAGCGTCTCCCCTTCCATCACGCGCACGCGCGGAAACTCCCATAAGCCTCGCCATAGCTGACCATCCATCCGCTTCACCATGAGCCAGCGGTGACGATGCTCGATAACCACACAAACGTCGTGTACCTTCTCTGTAGCGCGTCGGGGAGGACGCACCGGCAGCTCGTTCTGACGCCCTTGCTGGAACGCCCGACACTCGCCTGCGAGAGGGCAGATTAAGCAACGTGGGGCGCGCGCCGTGCAAACCAGCGCGCCTAGGTCCATGAGCGCCTGGTTGAACTCGCCAGGCGCGTGCTCGGGTAGGATTTGGCGACAGGCTTCTCCCAGCAGCCTGCGGCTGGAGGTTAGCAAGATGTCTCCCTCGAAGGCGAGCAGGCGGGCAAGAATGCGGTAGCTGTTCGAGTCCAGCGCAGGCTCGGGCTTGCCGCAGGCGATGCTGACCACCGCTCCGGCAGTATACTCTCCAACGCCCGGCAGTCGGCTCAGGGCGTCGGCACGGCAGGGAACGGAGCCGTTATGTCGTCGCAGTATCTGCTGGGCAGCGCGATGCAGGTTACGCGCTCGGGTGTAGTAACCCAACCCCGCCCAGTAGCGCAATACCTCCTCCTCGTCCGCCTGAGCGAGGTCGCTGATTGTCGGAAAGCGCTGCAGAAAACGCTGCAAGTAGGGCAGCACAGTCTCTACTTGCGTCTGCTGTAACATCGTGGCGGCAACGAGCAGGTGGTACGGGTCGGCGTTACCATGCCAGGGCATTGGGCGCGCATTCCCCTTGTACCACTCCAGCAGTCGCTGCGGAATGGCTTCAATCTGCTCTGGTGTCCACATAGGCTGGTGGCTACCCTCCGAAGATGCTACGCAGGCTCAGCCCAGCGTCTCCACTGATAGTGAAGCCGGGGAAGTACCGACGTAGGTCGTATTTGTCGAGCAGCTGCTGCAGCTCGAGGTTCGCCTGCAGGATTTGCGCGTCCACGTCGGTGGAAGCAGTGCCCTGCATCTGCGACAGCACCTGCAGAGCCGTATTGGGGTCGGTCTGTGCCTGCTGCAGCGCTAGGTAGATTTTGGTCATATAGGCGATGGTGGAAGCTAGCATCTTGCGGTAGCTCTCATGCAGAGGCTGGCAGGCAGGTGGAGGCTGCTTTGCCTCGAAGAGCTGACTGAGCTGAGACCAGCGCTGGGAGTAATCCTGCGGCGTTTGCTGCACTGCGCTCATGCGCTGCTGAAACTCCTGCTCGTCGATGGTGGCGCGCATCGCCACAGCGTTCACGAAGGCGTTCAGCGCGGGAGTCAGGTCGCGCTGCATCGCCTGTCGTTGCGTCTCGATGCGCTGCAGGTGCTTCAGATAGTCGATGATGTCGTCTGGGGGGCGCTGGGGTTGCTCTTGCGGCTGGGGTGGTGCCTCCGCCTCCGCACGAAGCATGTTCGTGTCGGGAAGCTGCGGAGCGGGAGCAAGCAACACGTTGCCTCCTGGGGGCGCACTCGCCTCCCGATGCGTCACGGGGAAGAAGTGGCGCCCTAGCAAGATACCCGCCACCAATAGCACGAGCACCCCTGCAGCAATGAAAACTGGTTTACGATTCACGTCGTATCACCATCCTTCCGACTATCCAGACGAAATCCAGCCCCGCAAAGTTCCCACTAGCTCAATGTAGCGCCGATTCATCGGGAGCGCAACAGTGATTTTGCTGGAATTACCTCTTCCACAGTGGAGCGTGTAGCAAGCCACACACCTGTCAATACCATCGCAGCACCGAGCGCGGTGTAGATGCCAAGCGGCTCCTTCAGCCATAACACTCCCATGAGCGTACCAACCACCGGCTGCACAAAGATGAACACCCCCATATTGCCCACGTGATGACGCTCCATCAGCACAAACCACACGGCGTAGCAGAAGGCGCTATTGACCGCTCCCAGATACAGCACCGCGCCCAACGCGGACACAGAGGGAACGGTCGGCGCGCTCGTCCAGAACAGGTATGCAGGCAGCGCGAGCGCTATCGTCGCCCCTACACTTTCCCAGAACAGCACCACGATGCCGCTATGTCGTCGCGTGAGACCGCGCGACAACACCGTGCCCGTCCCCTCTATCAATACCGACGCCGCTACTAGCAGGTTTCCCCACAGCGTGCTGCCCTGATGTAGCGGGGGAAGCAGCCCGCGATTGATAAGGAGATACGCGCCCACAAAGCCGAGTATCATCCCCCAAGCCGCCTGTCGCGTCATCCTCTCGCGCAATAGGAGGGCAGACATGAGCGCCATCACCAATGGCTCGCCCGCCAACAGCAGGGTCGCGTCGACCGCGGTCGTGTATTTCAACCCGACGAAAACCAAGATATGCACCAGCCCTAGAGCGGTCGCTCCTAAAGCCAGCGCACGCAGCAGGTCAGCGCGAGGGAGGCTCAGCGGAACGCGCAGCACGAAGCGGGCAAAAAGGGGCAACAGTAGCATGGCGATAGCCCACCGCGCCCACGCCAGCGTCACCGAGGGCACGCCCCCCTGTATGGCGAACCTCGCCATCGGATACGCGGCTGCCCACAAGACGTTGATGAAGAACAGCAGCGCAGCGTCAAGCACAGCGAGGCTCCACAAACGGCAAGGGGGTGACCTGCGCCTCTACGGGTGAGGGATCCTGCTGTACCATCACCTTCGTGCCAGGAGCAACATACTCGTTGCGCAGGTAGCCCAGCGCGATGACCACTCCCAGAGAGAGGGAACGCACCGCGCTGGTGACCCAGCCAGCATCTCGACGCTCCCCTACGCTGATAGGGGCACGATGCGGCGGCAGCGTTTCGCCGAACAGGCGCAACCCGACCAGCGAGCGGTTGGTATGCCCCCGCGAGTAGATACGGTGGATGACCTCCTGCCCAGTGTAGCAGCCTTTGGTGAAACTGATGGCGCGTTCGCCCAGCCCTGCCTCTAAGGGGATAGTGTTCTCGTCCATGTCGATACCGAACAGAGGGATTCCTGCCTCCACACGCCGGATGTGGAACGCCTCGTAGCCGATGGGCTGCGCACCCGCCTCTTGCAGCGCCTCCCACAACTGCTCTGTGCTCTCCACCGGAGCCAGCAGGTCGTAGCCTGGCTCGCCGCAGCGGTCAGTGCGCAACAGGTGTAGGGTTTGACCTTGCCACTGCAGGGTTTTGCCTTGCCAGAGGGGAAGCGGCTGCGTGATGCCCCAACTGGTCAGGCAGGCAGCGGAGCGCGCCCCCGTCACATGCAGAAGGGCATGACTCCCACTAACGTCCTCTACCTCCACATCCTCCAAGATAACGAACTGTTCTAGCCGTCGATGCACCAGAGGGTGCCTATGGGGAGGTGTGATAATCCAAATGGCGTCTTCTGTCGAGAACAGCACCATATCCGAGAGCATCTGCCCTGTCGGTTTCAGCAGGCAGGAGAGCGTCGCTCGCCCCGCCTCTTGCAGGGGAAGCACGTCCTGGCTGAGTTGTCCTTGCAGGTAGGTGAGGCGGTCGTCTCCACGAACCCGTATCATGCCCAGCGTGCTCATGTCGAGCACCGCTGCGCCTTCACGGAGAACTCGGTATTCTGCCTCCACCTCAGTATACGAGGCAGGCGTGTTGCTACCGAACCAGTCGCGGGGGGACACGACGAGAGTCATGGAACCGCTCCTCAAGAAAATTGCCCCGTGCTAAGGCGGGGCAACTAGACAGTATGATTCCCTGAATCGAACGGTCAACCCATGGTGCCGGAGGGGGGACTCGAACCCCCACGCCTGTGCGGCACCCGCTTTTGAGGCGGGCGCGTCTACCGATTCCGCCACTCCGGCGGGACAACACTAAGTAGAGTATAAACTAGCACCTGTCTGGATGTCAAGAGCGCGAGAAGAGGTTCCTACTCCTCTGCTTTGCAAACATCCCTTTCTAGCCATTGACAACCCGTCCGTCGCATGATACGATTCCTCTCAGATAGCACCATCTGTTGATACTTCTTGCTCTGCCCGTAGGTCGTGAGCGGTGGAGAGGAGGGAAGCGCCATGAAAATGCTCATGATTGTTTGCGAGACGGGCATTGACTACCGCGTGGTCAAGGTGCTAGACGAGGTACACGTGCCGGGCTACACTCGCTACTCTGGAGTATCCGGCGTGGGAGAAACGGGCAGACGGCTCGGTTCGCCGATTATGCCCGGACAAAACACCGTCTTCCTCAGCGTGATGACGGAGGACATGGCGCAACTGGTTGCGGAGAAACTTCGCCAGCTGGTGGACAGCTTTGAGGAACGTCGCAAGCCTGCTCTCCGCGTGTTCGCGATGCCTGCTGAGGTGCTGCTATAGTCTGTGATGTGACCCTTTGAGCGGCTCTTCTCGCGCGAGAAGAGCCGCTTTTCACACACTATAGCCTGCTCCGACATCCCGAAGAGGCTCACGAGAAGGTATTCACCTACCACGCCTGTTGCGCGTAAGTCTGCTCGGGTCACCTGTTCGCCTGTATCTGCACCAGCTCGCCTGTTTCCGCAGAGCGGTAGATGGCATCTAGGATGCGCATGATGGTAACGCCGTGCTCAATGGGCGCGATAGAGGGCTTGCGCTTGATGATGCAGTCCACGAAGTGCTCGATCTCCGCCAGGTGCCCTGGGATGTTCGGGGCGTGCGGGTGGAAGTCCTCGGGCACGCCGTGCCGGTCGGTGAAGATGCGCAGGGGGTCTAGCGTCGCGCCGCCCTTGGTTCCCATCAGCTGCGCGTAGAACACGTCATGCTCGATATACGATGCCCATGAGGCATCCAGATGGCACACCGCGCCGTTGCAGAAGCGGATGAGACCTGTGGCGAGGTCCTCCACATCGAATGTGCCTCCCTTCTGTGGCGTGCCCCATCCTCCTTTACCGCGCCCGTATGGACCGAACTTGGCGAAGGTCGCTCCGAACACCGCCTCCGGCTCGGGACAACCCATTAGCCACCAGGTCAAGTCGAGCACATGCACACCGATATCGATGAGCGGTCCGCCTCCTGAGAGCGCTTTCGTAGTGAACCAGCCCCCAAATCCGGGGATGCCGTTGCGGCGCAGCCAACCGCATTTGGCGTAATAAATCTCACCCAGGTCGCCTGCCTCGATGTGTCGCTTCAGGGTCTGGCTGTCGCCGCGAAAGCGGTTGTTCATCCCCATCATGAACAGCACACCCGTCTTCTGGGCGACCTGCAGCATCCGTTCGGCGTCCTGCAGGGTGTGCGCCAAAGGCTTCTCGCACAGGATGTGGCAGCCCGCCTCCATCGCGGCAATCGCTACGGGTGCGTGGAGCGCGTTGGGCGTGCACACCGAGACCGCGTTCAGCTCTACCTTCTCCAACATCTCTTGATAATCGGTAAACACTTGAGGCACCCCATATTCCTGCGCCACCTGTTGCGCCCGTTCCTCATCGATATCGCACACCGCCACCACTTCTGCCTGCGGATGGCGCTGATAACCCTGGATATGCAAGCTGCCGATACCGACACCCACTACGCCGACCCGTACCTTTTTTCTGCCGAATGTTGGCATCAGTGTGCTCCTCGCTGTGTGGGATGATGTGGTTTCGAGGATTCTTTTTTTGCGAAGCGAGGGTAGGACTCCTGCAGGCACGAGAGTGCCACAGTGTATCGCGACCGGCAGACGCAACCTCAGCCGAGGGTGTGGTACAATAAGCCTGTGTGAGTGCAAGGGAAGGAGGGAGCCCGTGTTAGAGGTTCTGAGCCGCGATCTGCAGGCGTATCGCGAGCGCATTGATGCGTTGGGCGAGCATCTTTGACGTGCCCCGTGTGCGCGAGGAGATGGCCCGCCTCGAGCAGCAGACCACCCAACCCGACTTCTGGGACGACCCGCGTGAGGCGCAGCAGAAGATACAACAGTTGAACGCGCTGCGTCAGCGCATCGCAGGCTGGGAGGAGCTGGAACAGCAGTGGCAGGAGCTACACACGCTGGCGCAGCTGCTGCAGGAAGAGGAAGACCCTGAGCTCATGCAGGAGCTGGAGCAGGGAGTGCAGACGCTGGCGCGGCGGCTGGAGCAGTTGGAGATGGAGACCCTGCTCAGCGGCGAGCATGACGCCAACAACGCCATTCTGGAAATCAACGCGGGCGCGGGGGGAACCGAATCCTGCGATTGGGTGCAGATGCTGCTGCGCATGTACCTGCGCTGGGCACAGGAACACGGCTTCCGCACGGAGATACTGGATGAAAACCCAGGTGAGGTGGCGGGGCTGAAAAGCGTCACGGTGCGAGTGGAGGGACGTAACGCCTATGGCTTGCTGGAGTCGGAGCGCGGCGTGCATCGGCTAGTGCGCATCTCGCCTTTTGACGCCAACAAGCGCCGACACACCTCCTTTGCCTCAGTAGACGTGATTCCGGAACTTTCGGAGAGCGAAGAGATTCAAATCAACCCGGACGACCTGCGCATCGAGACCTTCCGCGCGGGCAGCGCGGGCGGTCAGCACATGCAGAAGAACGAAACGGCGGTGCGCATCACGCACCTCCCGACAGGCATCGTGGTGACCTGTCAGAACGAACGTTCCCAACAGCGTAACCGCGAGATGGCAATGCGAGTCTTAATGGCACGGCTAGCGGAGCGGGAGCGGCGCGCTAACGCCGAGCGTATCGCTGCCCTGCGCGGGGAGCCTCCCCCGATTGAGTGGGGGCACCAGATACGCTCTTACGTGTTTCAACCGTATTACTTAGTGAAGGACCACCGCACCGAAGCGGAGACGGGGGATGTGCCTCGGGTGATGGATGGCGACATTGACCTGTTCATCCACGCCTACTTGCGATGGAGGGGGGCACGCAAAAATGAACACGAAAGGTCGAGCAGCTAAAGGGCTCTTGTGGACAGTGGTTCTGCTGCTGGTAACCAGCGTTGCCGTGTGGGCACAGGAGCTGAGCACGAAGAACGTGCGTACCGCGGAGAGCGACCTTGCCAACGTGGTGGTAGACGCCCTACGCGACGTCAGCGGAGCGGATATCGCGTGGTTGCCTGCAGCCGCTTTCCACGAGGTGAGCCTGAGCCGCGACACTCCGCCCGCCGAGATGGTCAACAGGCTCTTGCCCTATCGAGACGACCGTGTGGCGGTGCTGAAGCTCACGGGCGCGCAAATCCTGCAGGCGTTGGAGCGTTCACTCACACTCTATCCGCAGCCCAACGCGGGTTTCCTGCAGGTCAGTG
>JANWXG010000400.1 GCA_025057335.1 bacterium
GATTCTTCGCCTGCAGCTCAGCATAACAGAGCAAAGAGACGCCTTGCCTTCGGCTCAGCATGACACAGGGAACAGCTGAGCGGGAATCTCGCCCTCTGGACGACCTACCTGCCCTCCATACACAGTGCCAGTTGGAGGGTCGCGCTCCGTCGCGACCATTGAAGACCGACGGCTCGGCGGGAGCCTCGCCCTCCAACCGCCCTGTCATTCTGAGCGCAGCGAAGAATCCCTTCCTCATGCCTGAGAGAGATGCTTCGCTTGCGCTCAGCATGACAAAGAGATGGCTTGGTGGGAGCCTCGCCCTCTATACGAGTTACATTAGAGGACGAATCTCCCCGTGAGCCGAATGGACAATCGCCATTGAGGACGAGGCTCAGCCTCCATGCCGAGCGTCAATAACACAGAAACGTCGGCTCAAATCCGAAAGTCATACCTTCATAGAGCGCCATGGAGGGGAGGCGAGGCAGGCAAGTGTCCATGCGGGTCACTCTTGTTCAGGCGCATCCTAGTACCGCGCCCAGCATGAGGCGAATAGCGCAGGCGTTACAGCGCTACCTCCCCCTCCCTACCAGCCTGGTCTACGTGAGCCTGCGCCCCCTGGCTTGCTCGCGCTGCCGTCTTC
>JANWXG010000401.1 GCA_025057335.1 bacterium
CTGAGCGCGGCGAAGCGTCTCATCGCCCCTTCGCCTGAGAGGGAAACGGCTCGGCGGGAGCCTCACCCTCCAGAGTGGCAGCCTGGAGGGCGAACCTCCTGGTGAGCCGAAAAACCAGCCTCTACCTTATCCCCGCTCCCAGTTTGTAGTAGCGCACTTCAGTGCGCCTCTTCCTCTGTCGCAACGGCTCGGCGGGAGCCTCGCCCTCCAGTTTGTCATTCGGAGCAAAGCGGAGATGCTTTGCTGGCGCTCAGCATGACACCCAGTTCTGTCACCACAAGCAGAGCGAAGAGTCTCGAGAAATGCTTCGCCCACGCCTGGCATGACGAGGAGATGGCTTAGCAGGATTCTCGCCCTCCGATCCCGTGTCACCCTGAGCGAAGCGAAGGGTCTCGGAACCTCTTCACATTCGGCTCCGCATGAGAGAGAAAACGCCTCATCAGGCGCCTGACCCTCCAGGAGGCGCGGAGGGTAAATCTCCCTGTGAGCCGAAAAGGATGAAAGTGCACTATCCGCGCAGGACAGCACTTTCGTGTTCCACAAGCTACTCAGAAATCCTGCAACTTTTTGGAGTGGGCAGGGTCACTCTTATAGCAACCCAAAAGTCGGAAGAGGGAGG
>JANWXG010000402.1 GCA_025057335.1 bacterium
TTCGACAACCTGACGACGGCGCGCAGCTTCTCTCCCCCCTTCCCGACCAGCGACCCCGACTTCCGTCGCGCGGGGGAAATCGCTGCACGCCTGGCGATTCGGCAGATTCGTGGAAGCCTGACCGAGCCAGTGATTTACATGCTGCCTGTGCCCGTGAAGCGTCGACATCTGACGCACTTTGACAGGCGAGAACTTGCAGTCGCCGTTGTCACCAGATAACATCGTTCAGGAGGTCAACGAGATGAAACGACATGCCTTTACCCTGATCGAACTGCTCGTCGTCATCGCGATTATCGCGATTCTGGCGGCGATCCTGTTCCCCGTGTTCTCGCAGGCGCGCACCAAGGCTCGCCAGGCAAGCGACATCAGCAACCTCAAACAGATAGGGCTGGCGCTCTTGATGTACGCGCAGGACTACGACGAGCGATGCGTGATGGGCTGGTACGTGCCGCCTGGGGGCAAGAACCGCTTCTGGCAGCGTCTGGTACTGCCTTACGTCAAGAACCAGCAGCTGTTTGTGTCGCCAGAAATCGCCTGGAACGCTCCAGAAACACACCCCTCAACCAGTGGAGATGACTACGACGACCACATCAACGTCACAGGCACCGCGCCCAAT
>JANWXG010000403.1 GCA_025057335.1 bacterium
TGTGGACGCTGAGGGCAAGCGACATGAGCTGACGGAGAAAGACATGCCCTCGGGAAGTAGCCCTGCACGCAACTTTGCGGACGCCATCCTGAAGGGCGCGCCAGTAGAGTCACCCCCAGAGGGCGGTCTGCGCGTAATCCAGCTAACGGAAGCGGCGTGGAAGTCTGCCGCGCAGGGGGGAGCGCCAGTAACAGTATAACTTTATAGACCGAACATAAACTCTATACAGAGGGCGAGGTTCATGGTGAGCTGAGAAGCGTCTTTGCCTCGCCCTCCACAGGAAGCACTCACGTGCTTCACTACAAACTTTCCATTTCAGCCTGTTTGTAGTGCGCACTTCAGTGTGCTTTCGCCTCCTTCACCAAACGGCTCAGCGGGAGCCTCACCCTGCAACACGCGGGAGCTTGCCCCATCGTGTGCCTGCGGATGCGACAGAGCGCATCCCTCCAAACATTCTCTGGAGGGTCGCGCTCCGTCGCGACCACACTTGTCACCCTGAGCGAAGCGAAGGGTCTCCGAGAGGCTTCGCTTGCGCTCAGCAGGACACCGAGGACGGCACGGCGGGAGCTCGCCCCCCAACACAGTTGGAGGGCGAACCTCCCTGTGAGCCGAAA
>JANWXG010000404.1 GCA_025057335.1 bacterium
TGGTACTGGTGTTGGTATTCTATGATGCGCTGATCGGTCGGGACAGGAGAGGCGGGAGCGGATGCGGGAGCAGACGCTGGGGGTACGCTCACTGTGGTCTGCACGAAGCTGTAGCCACAGAGGTCGCAGGTCTGCAGCTGGTCACGGATAAGCGCGCTGCATTGTGGACAGCGTTTCATCTCATTCAGCGTTAGACGAAGTTTGTGTTACAAACAGTTCCCGCGCCGTGTCCGGGTGGCGGCACAAGTAGCGTAGTTTCAATCCCTCATAGGTAGGCTCGTAACCCACAATGCGCAGCTCGATGATGGGGTCTAAGCAGAGTTTCAATCCCTTATAGGTAGGCTCGTAACGGCATGCCGATGAGCGGTGAGCCGTTGTTCATTCCGCGTTTCAATCCCTTATAGGTAGGCTCGTAACCCACTTCCGTCTCGTCCAGCATCCCCAACCCCGCAGTTTCAATCCCTTATAGGTAGGCTCGTAACGGGGAGCCGACGGCACTATCTTTGTGAACTAGTTTTCGTTTCAATCCCTTATAGGTAGGCTCGTAACTCTCTCTCTCTTTCTCTTTCTCTCTCTCTTTCTCTCTTGCGTTTCAATCCCTTATAGGTAGGCTC
>JANWXG010000405.1 GCA_025057335.1 bacterium
CGATACGGTAAACATGATTAAGGAGTACGGCTTCCAGAGCCAGGTGCTAGTCGCTAGCGTGCGCCATCCGATGCACGTCGTGGAGGCGCTTCGAGCGGGGGCACACGCCTGCACTGTGCCCTTCAAGGTGCTGGAACAGCTCTATCGGCATCCGCTGACCGATGTAGGCATCCAGCGTTTCCTCGCGGACTGGGAGCAGTCTGGAGCGAAGATTTTTGGATAGTGTTGTGCACGATTCACCCTGCAAGGAGGCACACTGGGGACGCGCCCTGTGTTCGCCTTGGAGGGACGTGCTCCGTCGCGTTCACAAAGTTTGTTCGCCCTGAAGGAACGCGCTCCGTCGCGTCCAGAGGGCTGCTCAGGATAGCAAAGGGATTGGAGGGTGAGGCTCCTGCCGAGCCGTTAGCTCCCTGTCATGCTGAGCGATAGCGAAGCATCTCTATCAGGATATGAAGACGAGATTCTTCGCTCCGCTCAGAATGACAGGGGCGCACTGACGTGCGCTACCACAAGCACGGAAGTGCAACCCGATGGCTCCCAGAATGACAAAGGGACTGGAGGGCGAGGCTCTTGTCGAGCCGTCAGCCCCTGTCCTGCTGAGCGACAG
>JANWXG010000406.1 GCA_025057335.1 bacterium
GAGCCGTCCCTTTTCTCGTCATGCTGAGCAGGGGCAAAGCATCTCTGCATCTTACCAAACCCGTTTCCTTCGCTTCGCTCAGAACAACGGGGAAGCGCACTGACGTGCGCCACGACTAGCACGAAGGTTCACCTGGCAAACTCTCTAGCTCCGTCAGCCCTTTGTCGTAACCGAGGAGCGCACTGACGTACGCCACTACCAGCGTGGCACAACCTGGCAACCAGGTACAGCCTACGCACCTTTCCGCTGGTAGTGAAGCACGTCAGTGCTTCCCCAGAGCAAACAACAGGGACCTCAGAATGACAAAGGGCTGGGAGGCTTATCCCTCGCTGAGCCTCTACAGCTGAGGCACATGCGCTTCCTCGGTAGCAGGCGCTGAAAGCAGTGTCGGTCTTCGCAGGGCGCCTGTTTCTCAGCTGGGGCTTATTGAACGTTTGACAGGATGTTGCTTGCATGTTATAATGGGGGCAACGAGGCGCAAGACGTTGCGTGAATGCAAAGCGTCAGCTGAAAAGCGTTCCTCATCTCAGTAACGTGGTTTGCAAGGGCATCACGCCGCGGCGCGTTCGTAGAAGGAGGAATGAGTATGTTACGAACGTACGCT
>JANWXG010000407.1 GCA_025057335.1 bacterium
CGCACCCGGCTCCGGAGGCCGGCGCTCTATCCACTGAGCTACGGGGGCGCACTGTACCTTTTATTATAACTCTAAAGGGAGGGGTTGTCAAACGGCGAAGTGATAGCCCGACACGCTAACCAAAATACGCTCCGCAGACACCGGCGCTTTGCCAAACCTGAGCCTTCGCCCTGGAGGGACGCGCTCTGTCGCGTCCGTCATCAGGTCACGACAGAGCGTGACCCTCCAGTTCCCCGACCTGGGTCGGGGGCGATGAACAGCGGCAATCCGCCCGCACGGATTGGGAAAACCTGCGCAGGCAGTTCTGCCATCTTCACAGTCCACCGTCTCCATGTTATGTCCTCTGAGCGACAGGGCAGAGGCGCGGCTCGGCAGGAGCCTCGCCCTCCAGTTTCGGGCGCCCTTTGGATGCTGAAGCCTGCACGACGAACGAGAGCGTTTGTAACAGCGCGCTTCAGAACGCTTTTGCCTCTGGTCATCTGCGTTTCCTTCTGCCAGAGCGAAGCCTCTCCGCCATCTGCTGCTATGGCCGTTTCCTCTTGAGGCAAATCGCTCGGTTGACAACACGCCTGACTTGCCCGTATAATGACACGGGGAGAAACA
>JANWXG010000408.1 GCA_025057335.1 bacterium
GGGGCACCTCCTTTACCGTGATGGACTCCGCAACTCAAGCGGCGGGTACGCCGTCTTCCGCTCTTCTGTTCGTCTTCTTCGCCTCTCCGTGTCGTGCGGGCAGAAAGCCTTCGCTGCATTCCAGGTAACGGAAGGACCAGCTGACGCGCGCCACCGCGAGCGCGACTGTTTAGGTTGTCATGAGACACATCCGTACCTTTCTGCTGTAGAATCCTTTCGACGCACTAAGGGATTCCTCCTGCACGCGGGGAGACGGGACGAAGGTTTTTCAGCTCACCGGCAGATTCGCCCTCTAGTCCGACTGGAGGACGAGGCTCCTGCCGAGCCATCAGAGTGTCGTACTGAGCACGGGCGAAGTATCCGTAGAGATTCTTCGCCTTGCGCCGAACCATGACCTCGGCTTGGAGTGGGTAGGGAGTCTGGAGTTCCTCGCTGGCGTATGGTATAATCTCGCAGTGGGCAAAGTGCCGATAATGAGGAGGGAAATGTGGGATGAAGCAAGGCATCCACCCAGAATATAAAATCGCGCGAGTGACTTGCGCGTGCGGCAACACTTTCGTGACGCGCTCGACCAAAGAGGAGATTCACGTCGAAATCTGCT
>JANWXG010000409.1 GCA_025057335.1 bacterium
CCATTACTGGTGCGGTGTGCGGAGGTGAGTTGTGGGTACCTGGTATGATGGTTGAGCTGCGCCCCCGACGGCGGTTTTTCACTCGGCTCACTAGGAGGTTCGTCCTCCAACCGTTCTGTAGGGCGAGACTCCTTCCTGTCATGCTGAGCGCCAGCGAAGCATCTTGGGTGGTGAAGGCGAGATTCTTCGCTTCGCTTCAGAATGACATGGGGGCAGAATGGCGAAAGAGCTGGAGGGCGAGGCTTCCGCTGAGCCGTTCCTCTATCCTGCCAGACAGGAACCTGGGGACTCCAGCGTGCAGGGGGAGGGTCCCCCTTGCGTGCAGAATAATCAGGATGAGTTCTCCCCGAGCGCTGCATGTGCTGGGCAGGATGAAACCGCTATGAGGCAGAGCCCATTTCCGCGCCCAGCGCCTCGGGAAGCGCTTGCGCGCCTCAGGCACTTCAGTGCGTAGCGGAGAGGTCACATGACGGGCGCGCCGACCAACGTAGCACCCGTGAAGGAGGCGATAGAGATGCAGTCTAACCCGTTGACGCAGTACACCGAGTTCATTCTGACCACTGACCTGTGCCCAGCGGTGCTGGTGCGTAGCCAGGCTC
>JANWXG010000040.1 GCA_025057335.1 bacterium
ATGCGGTCGGTTAGACGTGGGTCCAGCATCAGGCGCGCGAAGGCAGCGCTATGGTACTGGGCGTTGTGGCAGTGTAACAGCTGGGTGGGCAGCTGCGTCACCTCCTTCGCACTGCCCCAAGCAGCATTGATGCCGTTTTCGGAATACACCTGCGCCAGACGGGCGATGAGCGCATGGGCTTCCTCTCGCAGGTATTGCGCCTCTTCACGGGAGAACACAGATTTGAGCAACAGGTAACCGTTCTCGTGGTAAAACCGCACCTGCTCTGGTGTGAGCGCATACTGTTTTTGAGCGGAGATCATCGGCGTACTACCCCTCCTGAGAGAGTGTTTCTCTGCGCTAGATTGTGCCACACCGCAGGGGATCTCGTCAAGGAAGAGGGATGTGCGAACCCAGAATGCTCGTCGTGTTGAGCGGCGGCGAAACATCTACAGCAGGCAGCGAGGTTCTTCGCTGCGCTCAAGAGGACTACAAAGCGGAAGCCCCCCATAAGGCGGCTTCTCTGGACCCCCCATTGAAATGGGGGGCTATGATGGGCAAGCAACCTGCCTGCACAGGTTTCCCCATCTGCACAAGCGGATTTCTGGACATCTATAGTCCCCAATTTGAATCGGGGGCACAAACTACCGATGCACTGTTGCCCCCCATTGAAATGGGGGGCTATAATGGGCGAGCAACCTGCCTGCGCAGGTTTCCCCATCTGCACAGGCGGATTTCTGGACATCCACAGCTCACGACTTCAGTCGGAGGTATGCTGCGCGATGCACTCTCCACTTCTTACAGTACCCGCCTCGGCAAGTCATGCAATGGTCGGGGGGGCGAGCACCTTTCTTCTTCCGAACACTCTCAGCCTTTGTTTTGTGCGCGAGTAGACGCTACCCGAACTGCTCCCGGATGCGCCGCACCGCCTCCTCCACCCGCTCGCCGTGATGGTCGCCGCTGACCGTGATAGAGAAGCGCACGTAGCCTTCGCCGTGCTCGCCGTAGCCGATGCCGGGTATCGCCAGAATGCCCGCACGTTCTAGCAGCTGCTTCGCGAACTCGATGGAGGACATATCGCCAGGTGCAGGCACCCATACGTAGAAGGTGGCTTTGGGCTTCTCGACGTGCCAGCCGATGGACTGAAGTCCTTCCACTAGGATGTCGCGCCGCCTCTGGTAGAGGTTCAGTGTGGGCGTGTTATCTGCATACAGCAGGGCATACGCCGCTGCGCGCGAGACCGCCGCGAACTGCTTGCTGTCGATGTACGACTTCATCTTGTTGAGGTTTGCAATGGCGTCGCGGTTGCCTGCTGCGAAGCCGATGCGCCAACCCGTCATGTTGTACATTTTGGAGAGCGAATTGAACTCCACCGCCACCTCCTTCGCGCCCTCCACCTGCAGCAGGCTGGGGTGGCGGTAGCCCTCGTACACCACCTCTGAGTAGGCGGCGTCATTAACCAGCAGGATGTCGTACTCACAGGCGAACTGCACCGCCTGTTGATAAAACTCCATCGTCGCTACGGCGCCCGTGGGGTTATTCGGGTAGTTGACGAACATCAGCTTCGCCCGCTTTGCCACGTCAGAGGGGATAGCCGACAGGTCGGGTAGGAAGCCGTTCTCACGCTTCAGGGGCATGACGTAGGTCTCGCCGCCTGCCATGCGAGCGTTGATGGCGTACACGGTGTAGGCGGGGTCGGGGACCAGTGCTACATCACCGGGTTCGATGTATGCCCACGCCAGATGCGCCAGCCCCTCCTTAGAGCCAATGAGCAGCAGGATTTCGCCACCCTCGGGGTCTACCGACACGCCGTAGCGTCGGCGATACCACTCTGCGACCGCTTGCAGGAAGAACGGCTCGCCGTAAGGGGTTTCATCGTAGCGATGGGTAGCGGGGTCCAGCGCCGCCTCATAAAGCTTGTCGATGATGTCGCGTGGCGTCGGCTGGTCGGGGTCGCCGATACCGAAGTCGATCAGGTCGCGCCCCTCCGCCAGCGCCTTCGCTTTCAGCTTCGCAATCTCACCAAACAGGTAGGGCGGGGTCTTGTCCAGACGAGACGCACGTGCAGGCAAACCTCTCTCCTCCTTCGTTCAGATGTCTATCTCTCCCACAAAGACCTCCGTGGCTGCACCTGTCATCAGCACGCGCCCGTCGCCGAGCCACTCCACCTGCAGGTCACCACCAGGCAGATGCACCAGTACCTCCCGACTGGTGAGCTTATTGAGCGCCCCTGCCACAACAGCGGCGCATGCCCCTGTGCCGCAGGCGAGTGTGAGACCAGCGCCGCGCTCCCAAGTGCGCACGATAATCTCCCGGCTGTTTACCACCTGTACGAACTGCACGTTGGTGCGGCGGGGGAACAGCTTGTGGTGTTCTATCTCAGGTCCTACCTTTTCTACAGGGAAGTTAGCGACGTCGTCTAGGAAGATGACCGCGTGGGGATTTCCCATGGAGACAGCAGTGAACTCCAGCTTTTTGCCCGCGACGCGCAGGGGATAGCCGATCACCCGGTCTACGCCGTCGACGCGCACGGGGATTTCCTCTGGCGCCAGACGGGGCACGCCCATATCTACAGTGACAGTGCTGACCTTCCCCCCTTGCGTGCTCAGCTTGAGCGTTTTGACTCCTGCCAGTGTCTCCACGCTCATCTGCGTGCTGGTGACGTGCTTGCGGTCGTAGGCGTACTTAGCGAAGCAGCGGATGCCGTTGCCGCACATCTCCGCTTCGCTGCCGTCGGGGTTGAACATGCGCATGCGCAGATGTGCCATGCGCGAGGGCAGAACGAGGATAATACCGTCTGCCCCGATGCCGAAACGGCGGTCGCATAGGCGACGCGCCAACTCTGGTAGGCTGTTCTCTTCTAACTCCGACTTCAGGCAGTCCAGCACCACGAAGTCGTTGCCGATACCGTGCATCTTGGTGAACTGCACTTTAAGTGACTATCCACCTCCCATGTAAAGACGTCTGCCCCCGCCGAGAACAGATGTTGCCCGCTTGCCCTTTCTCCGGGGTAGGGAAAGACGCACCAGAGGCGCAGCGATTACGGGTTCTCTGGAGACGTTTCGCTGCTCTCGGTGCTCTCTGTAGGCGTGCTGACCGCTCTTGCCGCGTCAGGCGGGCGATAGGTAGAGACCGGTCGCGAAGGCACCACCGAGGTAATCGCGTGCTTGTACACCAGCTGGGTAGGTTTACCCGGACTGTCGAGCAGCACCGTAAAGGCGTCGAACCCACGAACCAACCCGCGTAGCTGCACTCCTCCAATGAGGTAAATGGTCACGGCGATGTTCTCTTTACGCACCTGGTTCAAAAACACATCCTGCAAATTGATTTGAGTCTTCGCCATGTTGTCGGCTCCCCTCCGTCCCAAAAGTCCATCAGGTGTATTCTGCTTCGCTCCGCAGTCGCTCTAAAATGTGCCTCGCCGTCTCCTCTGCACCTGACGAGGCGTCCATCCATTCTATCTGTTTGTCTGCGCGGAACCATGTAAATTGACGCTTGGCAAAGCGCCGAGTTTCACGTTGTATGAGGGCGATGGCTTGCTGCAAATCCATCTTCCCCTGCGCGACCAGCACCAGTTCAGCGTATCCCAGCGAACGCATCGCGGGCAGGTCAGGAGCATAACCCGCTTGTAGCAGACGATGTACCTCTTGCAGCCACCCTCGGGCTACCATCTGCTCGACGCGCTGGTTGATGCGCGCATACAGTAGCTCGCGCTGCATTGTCAATCCGAAGCGGCGCGCCCTGCCCACTTCAGCAGGGGGGTGTCGTTGCTGCCACTCGGAGATGGGGCGGCCCGTGACGTGGTACACCTCCAACGCGCGGATGATGCGCACTGCGTCATTCGGATGGATGCGTGACGCCGCCAGCGGGTCTACCTCCTGTAGCCTAGCGTGTAGAGCAGCGCTCCCCACCCTGTGAACCTCTTGCCAAAGCTGCTGGCGCAGTTCGTGGTTGGCAGCGGCGGGGGGGATGCGAAATCCATCCAGCAGCGCTTTCACATACAGCCCAGTGCCTCCTACCACGATGGGTAGCCTGCCCCTCTGTCGTATCTGCCGAACAGCCTCCAGCGCCATCTGTTGGAACTGCGCGACGCTGAAGGGTTCATTGGGGAAGCACACGTCGATGAGGTGAAAGCGCACACGCCTCTGCTGTTCTGGCGTCGGCTTGGCAGTACCGATGTCCATCCCGCGATAGACTGCCATGCAGTCTGCCGAGATAATCTCTCCTCCCAGCGCTTCCGCTAGCAGGATGCCTACCTCCGTTTTCCCGGTCGCCGTGGGACCAACGATCGCCAGAACATCGGGCAGGAGGTCACTCATAGGCTTGGTGCCGCTCCAGGTGCCAAAATGGCGCGCGCTCCTGCAACTTGACAAGGTACACTCACCTGCGCAACCCAGTATACCATAAGCAGGGGGTTCCCTGCAAGGTGAACAGCGCCGTGACAGAGCCTGGGTGGCAAGCGGAGGCGTTGGAGAGTGGGGCGAAGGCGCCCATCCCAATGCTTGCAACAGCGCTTCTCCTGCTGATATAATCAGGGCGTACGGAGTGCCGAGGAGGGAGATAGACGTGTGGCTGCGTCTCATGAGCGTTGGCTTCGGTGTGGTGCTGCTAGCGGTTGTTGTCTTCGCGGGAGAAGCGGACGACCTACTGGTCAAGGCGATGAAGCAGTATGAGCAGGGCAACGTGACGCAGGCGATAGAGACCCTGGAGGGCGCACGGCAGAAAGCCCCCAACCACAAGGGGGTGCTGCAGTGGTTGGGCTTCCTCTACTTGCGCGCGGGCAGGGCGGGCGAAGCGGTGCCCGTGCTGGAGCAGCTGGTACGCTTGGCACCGGACGACGTGCAGGCGCACAATAACCTAGGTAACGCCTATCTGCACACGGGACAGCCCGATAAAGCGCTGGCACAATACCGCAGAGTCATCCAGCTCAAACCCGACTTTGCCGACGCGCACTACAACATGGCGAACATTCTGATGAAGCAAGGCAAAACGGGCGAAGCCATCGTCGCCCTGCAGACCGCTGCACGGCTCAACCCGAGAGACCCCTACGTGTGGATGAATCTGGGCGTGGCGCTGATGCAAGCCAATCGTCCGAAGGAGGCGGTGGAGGCGTTTCGAAAGGGGACAGTATTGGAGACAAGGCATGCCCCGCTCTGGGCGAACCTAGGATTGGCGTTGCATGCGACGGGCAACCTGCGCGACGCCGAGGCTGCGTTCACCAAGGCGCTGGCGCTCGATGCTCGGCTGTTTCCAGCGGTGCTTGGACTGGCGCAGACGCTCTCCGCGCAAGGGCAAGATGCTAGGGCATTAACACTGTTCCAGCGCGCCGCTGCTCTGCAGCCCGACTCGCTGGTGGCTCATTACAACATCGGTGTCTTGCAGGCGCGCGCGAACAACCTGCCGGAAGCCGAGAAGGCGTTTCGACGGGCGCTAGAGCTACAGCCACACCATCAAGAGACCCTACTGGCACTAGCAATGCTCTACCACAGAAACAACCGCCTGTCTGAGGCTGAGCAGGCGTACCGTGCGCTGGTAGAAGCACATCCACGCCACACCGACAGCTGGTGGCAGCTGGGCGTCGTACTGGTACAGCAGAACAAGTACGAGGAGGCGGTGCAAGTATGGGAGAAGCTACTGGCGCTGGCGCCGCAGCACCTGCGAGCGCGGGTGGCTCTAGCGAGCCTACTGTACCGCCTGAACCGTGACTCGGAAGCCGAAGAGCATTACAAGCAGGCGCTCAAACAGGACCCGCGCAACGTGGAGGTTCTCAACGGGCTCGGATTGGTATGTGACCGACAGGGGCGACTACAGGAAGCAGAGAACTACCTCAAGCAGGCGATAGCAATCAACCCCAATTATGCCTACGCGCACAATAACCTAGGCGTGGTATACGAGAAGATGGGCAGGCGTAACGAAGCCATTGAGTGTTACCGTCGAGCGCTGCGCATCGACCCGAACTATGCCGACGCCCGCAACAACCTGCAACGCTTCACCCGAACGACGAACCCTGTGAGCCCGCCATGATACACCGTGTAGGCTTGATTGTGCATACCGACAAGCCTGATGCCTTGCGCTTCACGCGCGAAGCGGTGGAATGGCTACAGGAGCGCGGTCTACAGGTGCAGCTGGAGCCGAACATCGCCCGTGCCTTGAATATGCCTGAATGTGGGAACGACGATGAGGCGCTTCGCCAGAGCGACCTGCTGCTGGCGGTAGGAGGGGACGGCACCATCCTGCGCGCTAGTCACCTCGCCGCACCGCGCGGAATCCCCATCCTGGGGGTGCACTTAGGACGCTTCGGCTTCATCGCGCAGATTCGGCCGCAGGAGCTGCACACTGCCATCACGCGCGTGCAGGCGGGCGACTACGTGATAGAAAAGCGACTGATGGTGCGGGCGGTGGCGTATCGCCGCGGGGAATCTATCTGTGAGGCGCTGGCGCTCAATGATGTGGTGGTGACCAAGGGTGCTGTGGCGCGCATGATTACCTTGCAGACCTTCGTGAACGACACGTTTCTTGCGACCTACTCCGCCGATGGCGTGGTGGTCGCAACGCCGACCGGTTCTACTGCCTACTCGCTGTCAGCAGGTGGCGCCATTGTGGACCCTGCATGCGAGGTGCTACTGCTGACCCCCATTTGCGCCCACACGCTCAGCGCGCGCCCGCTGGTACTGCCCGCAGACAAGCAGGTGAAGGTCGTGGTCACCGCCGATGATGGCGATTTCCACTTGCAGGCGGATGGTGGTGAGACGGTGCGCTTGCAGTCAGGCGACGAGGTGCGCGTCTCTCGGGCGGAGGAGCGCACCCACTTGGTCGTGTTTGACCCCGACGAGTTCTACGCCAAGCTGCGCGACCGTCTGCTGTGGGGTGAGAGGGTGAACGTGTAGCCATGCTGCTAGAGCTGGCTGTAGAGCAGATAGCCATCATTGACCGTCTGAACCTGCGCTTCGAGCCCGGCTTGAACGTGCTCACGGGCGAGACGGGCGCAGGCAAATCCATTTTAGTGGATGCGCTCAGCCTCGCGCTAGGTGAGCGGGCGGAGGGGGAGATGCTGCGCGCGGGCGCGGAGCATGCGCAGGTGACGGCGGTGTTCGACGTGTCGCGCTATCCGCTCTTGCAGGCGCGCCTGCAAGAGCTAGGCGTGACGCCCGAAGAGGGTTTGCTCTACCTCACGCGCGAGCTGCTCGTGGGCGGGCGGTCGCAAGCGCGAATCAACGGACGCCCCGTGCCCGTTGCCACACTGAAGGCGGTGGGCGACCTGCTGGTCGACCTGCACGGGCAGCACCAGCATCAGCTGCTCTTCCAGACAAGCGAGCAACTGCGCCTGCTGGACGAGTGGTGTGGCGAGGGGGTGCTGTCGCTGAAGGCGGAGCTAGGCGAGCGCGTGCGAGAGATGCGCGCCCTACAGCGGGAGCTGAGCAGTCTGCAAGCGGACGCCCGCGAGCGGGCGCACCTATTAGACCTCTACACGTTCCAGAAAGGGGAAATCGAACGCGCCCACCTGACCCCTGGAGAGGAGGAGGAGCTGCTGGCGGAGGAGCGGCGGCTCGCGCACGCCGAGAAGCTGTTCGCTACCGCTGAGACCGCTTACGAATTGCTCACGGGGGGCGAGCCCGCTGCGGTAGACCTGCTCGCACAGGCTGCGCGCACTATCGAGGAGGTGCTGCCCATCGACGCCAGTCTACAGCCGCTCGTGGAGAACCTGCAGAACGCCCTGTATGCCGTGCAGGATGTGGCGACAGAGCTGCGCGCCTATCGGGACCGCGTGGAATTCAGCCCGGAACGGCTGAACGAGGTGCAGGAGCGACTACACCTCATCCGCACACTCAAGCGCAAGTATGGCGACACGATAGAGGCAGTGCTGGCGTATCTGCGTGAGATCACCGAGAAGCTGGAGCGTTTACAGGGAGGCGAAGAGCGTGCGGAGGAGCTGGAGAGGGCGCTCAGTCGGGTCGAGCAACAGGCTCAGCAGCTGGCAGCGGAGCTCAGCCAGCGACGTCGTGAGGGTGCACGTCGTTTCGAGCAGGCGGTCGCAGAGGAGCTGAGCCAGTTGGCGATGCCGCGCGTGCGCTTCGAGGTGAAGCTCAGCCCTAAACCGCTGGAGGCAGATGGCGCCGACGCAGTGGAGTTCCTTCTTGCGCCGAACCCTGGCGAGCCGCCCCGTCCGCTATCCAAAATCGCCTCGGGTGGAGAGCTGTCGCGCGTGATGCTGGCGATGAAGAGCGTGCTGTCAGGGCTAGAGGATGTGCCCACACTCGTGTTTGACGAAATCGATATCGGCATCGGCGGTCGCACAGCGGGTGTCGTCGGCGAGAAGCTACACGCGCTTAGCCGTCAGAGGCAAATCCTGTGCATTACTCATCTGCCCCAGATTGCCAGCCGCGCGCGCCTGCACCTGCTGATTGAAAAGCGTGAGTCGGATGGGCGCACCGTCACGACGGTTACCCCTGTTGAGGGCGATGCCCGCGTGCGCGAGATCGCGCGGATGCTAGGCGACACGGGTGACAGCGCCCTGCGCCATGCCCGCGAGATGCTGGAGGCAGTGCGGTAGCGATGTACGTTCTAGGCATTGAGACGAGTTGTGACGAGACCTCCGTCGCCGTCGTGCGCGACGGGGTGGAAATCCTTTCCAACCTGATTGCCTCGCAAGTAGACATCCACGCACTCACGGGCGGGGTGGTGCCAGAGGTAGCGGCGCGCAAGCATGTGGAACGATTGGGGGTGCTGCTGGAGGAGGCACTGCATCGGGCGAACCTACGGTATGCAGACATTGACCTGATTGCGGTCACCAACCGTCCTGGGCTGGTAGGGGCGCTCATGGTGGGTGTCTCCGCAGGCAAGGCTCTGGCATACGCGTTGGGCAAGCCGATTGTGGCAGTACATCACCTGGAAGGTCACATCGCTTCTAACTTCCTCGCCCAGCCCGACCTGCAGTTCCCGTTCGTGTGCCTGATTGTGTCGGGTGGACATACCGACCTGCACATCGTCGAGGGACACGGACGCCGCCGGCGCCTAGGCAGCACGCGCGACGACGCGGCAGGCGAAGCCTTCGATAAGGGGGCGCGCCTGCTAGGGCTGGGCTACCCTGGAGGTCCCCATATCGACCGCGCGGCGAAGGGAGGCAATCCGCAGGCGATTGCCTTTCCGCGCGCATGGCTGGAGGAGGGCAGCTACGACTTCAGCTTCAGTGGGCTGAAGACCGCTCTGCTTCGCTATGTGCAACAGACTGGTGACGCCCTGAACGTCGCCGACGCTGCCGCGAGCTTTCAGGAGGCGATCGTGGAGGTGCTGGTGGGCAAGGCTCTGCGCGCTGCGGAGGAGTACGGCATCCCCCGCATCGCTGTTTGCGGAGGCGTCGCCGCTAATTCGCGCCTCAAAGAGTTGCTGAGCGAGGAGGCAGGAAAACGTGGTTATCAACTGGTAGTTCCCCCGCTCGTGCTATGCACGGACAACGCTGCCATGATTGCCGCCGCTGGTTACTTTCAGTACACCACCTCCGGCGCCACCAGCATCGATTTTGACACTATTGCGAGCGAGGCGCTGGCAGGTTAGGGAGGGAATACAACACCTGCTCAACCCTTTCCTCCTGTCACGCTGGGCAATGAAGCACCTGACGAAGCAACGGGCTCCGTGCGAGCCGCTGTGGCGTGCTACAGTGTGTCCAGCATGCCTCTCCTGCTGGTAGTGCAGGCTTCAGCGCGCTAGGGCGGTGGCGTAGCGCCTACAACGGGCAGGCTACTCTCCCTCCCCTTCGCCCCAGTCGAAAATCACGCCGAGCAGTTCCCCAGGGCGGTCACGCAGGGTTTCGTACAACGCTGGCGCTTGCTCAATGGGCAGGAAATGCGACACCACAGGCTCGATGCGGATTATCCCCTGTTGCACGAAGTAGAGCAACACCCGCAGGTCGTCGAGGCTGAAATGGCAGGACGCCTCCAGAGAACCCTCCGCGTGTTGCAACATCGCCCAGGGGAACTCCGTTCTCGAACGCACAGCGATAAGCCCCACCACTCCTCGATACGCCAGCAGACGCAGGTCGTGAACCTGTTGCAACAGGTCGGGTGCGCCCGCGCAGTCGATGATACAGTCATAGGGTGCCCCGTCCTGGAGCGGTTCCATCCCCTGCATGTCTACGTCGATAACCCGGTGGGCGCCACAGGTCTTTGCCACTTCTAGGCGTTTCAGCTGCAGGTCGGCCACCGTGACGTGCGCCCCGAACGCTCGCGCTGCCTGCGCCGCAAACTGCCCGATGACGCCCAAGCCGATGATAAGCACTCGGTGCGCGGGCTGCACCCGTAGGCGACGTACTGCTCGCATTGCCACGCCCGCGACGCCAAACAGGGCGCACAGTCGGTAATTCATCCCTTCAGGAAGCCGCAAGCACAGGTGAGAGCTGATGGAGTATGGGTCTGTGCACGCCACGTCCACCACGTTCCAGCCGCGATGCCCCACATACTGTCCGTAGAACACCCAGTCGCCCGGCTGAAACTCGGTCACCGCCGCGCCCACTGCCTCCACCTGTCCCACCTGCTGGTAGCCGTGTCGCGAGGGGTAGCGGGTGAAGCCATGTTCGCCCAGCAGGGCGTGTCGCTCTGTGCCGTTGGTGACTCCCGTATAGCGAGTACGCAGGAGAATCTGTGTGGGTTGTAGGGGCGGCGGCTCCCCGATGTCCACTAGGCGCATCTGCCCGCGCTCAGGATACTCGGTGGCTATCCGACGCATTACTTCTCCCCTTTCCGATAGCGGTCGGTGGGCACACGCTCTACCTTCAGTTTGGGGAGGTAGCCCTCCTTCTCCATGTAGTAGTGCCCGTAGGGCTGCGAGCCTTCCGGAATGGTGCCGGGGAAGGGGAAGATGGCGACGCCCTCCTCCAGTGCGACACAGCCGTGTTCTACCCCTGCCTCCACCATCCAGATGTCGCCCTTCTCTAAGATGAACTCGTGATACTGCCCGTCGTGGTCTATCATGTAGGCTTTTGCCCTGCCATCCATGATAACCCACGTTTCATCGTGGTCGTGGAAGTGCTTTTCCACTTCCTCGCCGGGCAGCCAGTAGTGCGGTTGAGGGTTCTTGTAGATTGCCATCTGCTGACGCCTCCTTGAGATACTACGCGAAGAGGTTACCATCCGTATCGTTCCGGCCCCCAATCCTTCTCAATCAGCTCCTGCTTGAGCAAGAGCAGTTTACGGCTGGGAACGTCCTCATACACCACGACGCCAGGACCTATACAGGTGTATGCGCCAATTTTGACACCCGGCTGCGTGATAACGTTGACGCCGGTACGGCTGAAATCACCAAAGTAGGTGGCGTCCGCACCATGCACAGGGAACTCACGTCTTCCCTTAATCCGATGGATAGTCTCGGCGTCGTCGAAGCGTAGGGTACCGCACACGGTCGCCGCGCCGATGTCGACCGACTGCCCGACCACACCTGCGATCTCGCAATAGTGGTACAGGTAGGCGCCGTCGAACATCACGCCATCCAGCTCCGCGCCATGTCCAACGATACATCGGTGTCCGACCACGCTGTAGGCACCAATCAGGCAGTAGTCGCTGATGCGCGTGTGGTTGCCTATCGCCACGGAGTGTCCTACTATCGCCCCGTTAACCACGCGCGTGTGCCTGCCGATAAAGACATTGCCCTCTATCACCACACGGTTGCCGATTTCACCCCCCTCGGCTATCACAGCGAATCCCTTTATCTCCGCCCCATCATGCACGCGCGCCGTGGGATGGATACGGTTTTCCGTGAGGTGTCGGCTCATCTCGTCTAGTGCGCGTCGGTTCGCTTCCAGAATGTGCCAGGGCTTATCCATGTCCACCAGATAGTCCTCTACCTCTACCGCCAGTACGTCTGTACCGTCGTCCAGCAATGTCTGCACGCTCTGCGCTAGCTCCGCCTCTAGAGGGGGCATTCCGCCAACAGGCACTTGTGTCATCACGCCGGGATTGTCGTGAATGGCGGGGAGAGCAGCAGGCGAAAAGGCGTACATCCCACACAGGCGATGCGCACAATCGCGACTATGTCCTTCCACGTACTCGAGGCGTCCGCTTCGCACCGAGGCACCTAGCCAGTCGATAGGGCGTTCGGGAGGGACAATCGGCTGTACTAAGGCGACCGCCGCCGCTTCGCTTCCGCGAGCAACCTCCAGAAAACGGTTCACCGTGCCCTGCGTGGTAACGATGTCGCCGTATGCAACCAGGAACGGCTGTGTGGTGTCCAGCAAGGTCAACGCTGCTAACACGCAGTGGGCAGTTCCCGGCGTCCCTTGTACTGCTGTGAAGGCGATTTCCAAGCCCTCCAGCCGGTGTAGAGCGGCGCGTACGGAACCAGCGTGAACGCCCACCACCACAACCAGTCGGCGAATGCCCGCCTCGCACAACTGCTTTGCCAGTCGGCGCACGGCAGGCTCGTTCACAACTGGGGTCGTACACTTGTTGCGCACCTCGTTGTAGGGCCAAAAGCGGGTTCCGGCTCCTGCTGCCAAGATAATCGCTTGGGTCACGACTATCCTCCTCCGCGCTGCGCACCTCTCGCCCATCTGGGCAAGAGTCTGTGTTCTATGCCCTACGGGACATCGCCTTCTCTCCAGTCGGATCGGCTCTCCCGAGGGGGATGCTACGTTGTCTTGCTCGTGGTCGATTTTGCGGTAAGCTTTTGCTGAGACCCGAAGGGCATTTCCCCTCTCCCGTGGCGCCGGGAGAGGGGCGCTGTTACTCAATCGCCCGAAGCTCTTTCTGTAGCACCTCAGTGTAGGTAGGGTCGTCTTCGTCGACCTTCTCCAACACTGCCTTCAGCAGGTTGATGTAGCTGATATCGGTGGGGTTCATACCGTACAGCAAGGCGAGGTAACAGCTGACCCAATCGCCGAAGTAGATGGCATACAGCATCCGCGCCAGCAGGGTCTGCCCCTCTGCGAAGAACTCATGCACCTCCGCCGCACGAGCGAACAACCGTTTGGTGGTCTCCACCCGCGCTACGATTTTGGGGCGCTCCACGTGGTCGCGCAGTAGTACGACGGCTAGATTGGGCACTTGCTGCTTCGCTAGCACCCACCCGAGGATTTCGTTGTGGTTCATCTCCGGGTAGCCGTTGGAGAAGGCGTGAATCTTGGCATTCTCGTTCAGCTGTGTTTTCCAGCGGAAGGCGACGACAGTGGAGTACGCCTGGGAGCCGTAGATGATGGGCAGCTTTCCGTACAGCCTCGCTGCGAACTGCTTGGCGGGGTTGTGCACAAAGGGCACATCAGCGTGCCATGCTTCGCGCGCCCGTTCTAGCAGGGCGATGGCTTGCTCCAGCTCTGGGGTGGGGTCGCGCCGAATAACACCTGCCTTATGCGCTACTAGCAACATCGGGATAAAGAGATAGCCCATCGCGCTGCGCGGGGGCTGCCCCTTGGGAATGAAGGCAACAGGCGCGCTGTAATGCGCCGCCCGCTGTGCCAACTCGCCCCCACTAGTGATGCACGCCAACAGCGCGCCCCGGTCCTGCGCGTCCTCGAAGGCGCTCAGCGTCTCCTCTGTGTTGCCCGAGTAGCTGGCAGCGATGACGAAAGTATGGTCATTCACGAAGGCGGGCATCTGGTAGTCGCGATTGACCACGACGGGCATCTCGCCGCTATCCTCCACCAGCACGCGCAGCAGGTCGCCTCCTACAGCCGAGCCACCTAACCCCGTCACGACCACGTTGTGGATAGGCAGGCGGGGCGTAGGCGGGTTGAACTGTCTGGCAATCTCCAGTGCTCGCCGACACTGCTCGGGGAACTCATGCGTGAGGGGAATCATATTCTGGGCATCCAGCGCTGCTCGGCGTGCGACATCGTCGAGCACGCTAGCGTCTATCGCCATCTGTTCAGACATTGTTCTGCTGTCCTCCTCAGGAGAAGGGTTTGTCTGCAACACGTACACGAGCCTGCGTAGGGGGAAGCACTGACGTGCTTCACTCGATCCGCTGCTGTCTGTCTCAGCGCACTGCGGTGCGCTTTCTCTGCCGTCGCAACGGCTCGGCAGGAGCCTCGCCCTCCAATCCTGGTGGCATTCTGCGCGCCTTGTGTCATTCTGAGCGCAGCGAAGAATCTCTGCCCCCTCGCCTTCGGCTCAGCATGGCAGGGGGACGGCTCGGACAGAGCCTCGCCCTCCAATCCTGGTGGCATTCTGAAGTCTACTCCGTTTGTCAAGGGGAAGCACTCACGTGCTTCACGACGAGCAAAGGAGTTCTTCATGCGCGCTCTGGTGCTGGGCACTGTGTTGGTAGTCGCGCACGTCAGTGCGTCTCCTGTCATTCTGCGCGCAGCTAAGAAACTCCCGGATGCCTCACTTTGCCCAGCATGACGGTTGCAGGTCGAGACGATTCGCCTTCGGCTCGGAACGACCGAGAACAGGCTGGCGACAGCCCTAGCGCACATGGACAGACCTCAGTCTGCAGCAGGTTATTCCGCCACGAAGGGCAACAGCGCCAGATGACGCGCTCGCTTGATTGCCTTTGCGAGCTGGCGCTGGTGTTTAGCGCAGTTACCGCTGGTACGCCGAGCGATAATCTTGCCTCGGTCGGTAATATAGCGGCGAA
>JANWXG010000410.1 GCA_025057335.1 bacterium
TGCCGCTTCCAGAATCGCTGTGACCTGCATCTCCACGATTTCGGGGTACAGCAGTGACAAGCGCACGCCCCGCAAGCCGAGCATCGGGTTCGCCTCGTGTAGCTCCTCCACGCGCTGCAGCAGGCGTCGCTTCTCCGCCAGCTCCGCCGAATCGGGCGCGGTGATTTCCAGCTGCGCCACTTCGCGAATCAGGTCTTCGTAGCGCGGCAGGAACTCGTGCAGCGGCGGGTCAATCAGGCGAATCGTCACGGGTAGCCCGCGCATCACCTCGAAAATCTCGAAAAAGTCCTGACGCTGGAAGGGCAGCAGTCGGCTGAGCGCGTCGCGCCGTTCTTTCTCGGTCTTGGCGAGGATCATCTCCTGCATAATCGGCAGGCGTTGCTCGCCGAAGAACATATGCTCGGTGCGGGCTAAGCCGATGCCTTCCGCGCCGAACTCGAGGGCTTTGCTGGCGTCGTGGGGGTTGTCAGCGTTGGCGCGTATGCGCAGGCGGCGGAACTCGTCCGCCCACTTCAGCAGCGTGTGCAGCTCAGGGCTGAGTTCTGGCTCTACCGTAGGCACTGCGCCTTTGTACACCTTGCCCGTGCTGCCGTCGAT
>JANWXG010000411.1 GCA_025057335.1 bacterium
GCAAGGCTGTTCGCCCAAATTGGAGGGACGCGCTCCGTCGCGCCCATCAAGGTCACCATCTGGAGGGACGCGCTCCGTCGCGTCCGCCATCAGGGTCACGACGGAGCGTGACCCTCCAGAGCCCTTTCGCCAAAATTGGAGGGACGCGCTCCGTCGCGTCCGCCATTAAGGTCACGCGGAGCATGACCCTCCGGAAGATTCACTGCGGTCAGAGCGCCGCTGTTCCGTAACGCGACGTCCTTCCCTCATCCTGAGTCGGGGTCTCGGGATGAGGGAGTCCGCCTGCGCGGACGGGTGCGGTCTGCAATCAAAGTCTGAGCTGTCTTGTCGAGTAACATGTCAGCGACTGCGGAGCTACACGTCGTGACGGGAGCCTTCGGCTACTCAGGCAAGTACATTGCCCGACGGCTGCTGGGGGAGGGCAAGCGCGTGCGCACTCTGACCAACTCTTCCGGGCGGCGCAACCCCTTCGGCAGTCTGGTCGAGGCGCACCCGTACCACTTCGACCAGCCAGACGAGCTGGTGCGCTCGCTGGAAGGCGCAGCGGTGCTGTACAACACTTACTGGGTGCGCTTCGACCATCGCGACTTC
>JANWXG010000412.1 GCA_025057335.1 bacterium
GCTGGCCTTTGAGGACACGCGCGCCAGCGCCATTGAAATCCACGGCGGCGCGAGCAACCGCATCCTCGCCTGCCTCATCCGCAACGTCGGCAACCACGGCGTCGTTGTCTCGGGCGGTGTCGGGCACGGCGTTGTGGCGTGCGACATTTTCGACACCGGCGACGGCGGGGTGGACCTGACCGGCGGCGACCGACAGACGCTCACGCCCGGCGGTCACTTTGTCGAGAACTGTCATTTCCAACGCCAGGGCCGCTGGTCGAAGTGCTACGTCCCGGCGATTCATCTCCAGGGCGTGGGCTCGCGCGCGGCGCACAACCTCATCCACGACCATCCGCATTGCGCAATTCTGTTTTGGGGCAACGACCACCTCATCGAGTTCAACGAAATCCACCGCATCGCGCTGGAGACCGGCGACGTGGGCGCGATTTACACCGGGCGCGACTACACGTTTCGCGGCAACCGCATCCGGCACAACTTCATCCACCACACCGGCGGCGTGGGCATGGGTTCGATGGGCGTTTACATGGACGACTGCGTCAGCGGCACGGAGGTCTTCGGCAACATCTTCTACAAGGTGCATTGGGC
>JANWXG010000413.1 GCA_025057335.1 bacterium
CCATTCCCGATGGCTCGGCAGGAACCCTGCCCTCCAATCCTGTTGTCATTCTGAGCGAAGCGAAGAATCTCATCCCCATGTCTGCTAGAGATGCTTTGCTATCGCTCAGCATGACAGGGGAATGGCTCGCATGAAGCCTCGCCCTCCGGCCCAGCAGGCTAAAGCCTGCACTACAAACCTTCTCCTGCTCGTATTGCGCTGCAACTGCTCAGCAAACAAAGCGTGCCCTGAATCGAGTGTACCCCATTCCGAGACCAGAGTTGCTACTCGCGCGAGGCAGAGGTTGCTATCAGTGGTCTTTGGGATAGATACTGCTGGCATAGAGCGAGAGTTGTCTCCCTCGCTTGCTCCCCTCCTCGGCGCATCAGAGCGTCTCTGCTCTGCTAGTATACAGCAGGATGTTTCGTATGCTAAAATGAAAAGCAGGTAGGGTGCGGGAGGTGGGTTTATGGCTTCATCTTCTTCGTCGGACAACGAGACGACCGCTCGACAGCGCAACAGATACCCGATAGCCACGCTTCTGGTTTCTTTGGCAGGGCTGACACTGATTTTTGTCATAGCGTATCCGTTTCTCGCGGGCGGTG
>JANWXG010000414.1 GCA_025057335.1 bacterium
GTCCTTGGGGTAGAAGTAGAGCACTACCTTCTTGCCGCGCAGGTCAGACAGACGCACGGTGCTGCCGTCCGTCGCGGGCAAGGCGAAATCGGGGGCAGGTTGCCCTTCCAGAACGCTCACCGAGTCCACCTCCATCTTTTGAAGAGTTCCCCTTGATTCTACCAGAAGCGCGGAGGCATTCCCAAGGGGCTGTGAGAAGCTCTCACATTGTGGCACGCTCTGTGTGTGATAGTCTTTGGTAGCTGTGTCCCTTCGCGGACGTTCGCGTTGGGTAGATGCGCTCTATCGCCTCCCCTCGGGTCACCGGCGGGACGCACTCCGTCGCGTCCATCATAGTCACCGTTTGGAGGGACGCGCTCCGTCGCGTCCACTGAGGTCACGACGGAGTGTGCCACCCAGAAGTGTTACGGTCGGCGGAACGCCGCTGCTCTATAAAATGGTGATTTGGGCATACTCATCATGCCTCCTGGCGGCGGTTGTCCATTCGGCTCACCGGGAGGTTCGCCCTCCGTACGCCCAGTTGGAGGGGCAAGGCTCCCGCCGAGCCGTCCTGTTGTCATGCTGAGCCGAAGGCGAAGCGTTT
>JANWXG010000415.1 GCA_025057335.1 bacterium
CCAATCCAGTTGCGCTGCATCTGCTTGATGCCTTCGGGCCAATCCAGCTCGTCGAGGTCGTTTAGCAGGCGGTCGGCGTAGGCAGTGATTTTGAAGAACCACTGAGGCATGTCGCGCTTCTCGACGGGGGTTCCGCAGCGCCAGCATTTGCCGCCTTCCACCTCTTCGTTGGCAAGCACGGTACGGCAGCGCGGGCACCAGTTGACGGGGGCGTTGGCGCGGTAGGCTAATCCGCGCTTGTACAGTTGCAGGAACCACCACTGCGTCCACTTATAGTAGTCGGGCGTGCTGGAGTTGATTTCGCGTTCCCAGTCGTAGGATAGCCCGATGAGGTTCATTTGGCGTTTGTAGTTGGCGACATAGCGGGGCACGGTGTACTTGGGGTGGGAGCCTTTGTTGATGGCTTCGTTTTCGGCGGGCAGTCCGAAGGCGTCCCAGCCCATCGGGTGCAGTACATTGTAGCCGCGCATGCGCATGTATCGGGCGAGCGCGTCGGCGGGGATGTAGTTGCGGCAGTGTCCCACGCTCAGCCCGTCGCCCGACGGGTAGGGGAAGAACTCCAGCACATAGC
>JANWXG010000416.1 GCA_025057335.1 bacterium
CGCAGCGAAGAATCTCGGTCTAACAGTATGCAGAGATGCTTCGCTGGCGCTCAGTGTGACAGGGGGAACAGCTCGGCGGAAGCCCCGCCCTCCAAGTGTCATTCTGAGCGCAGCGAAGAATCTCGGTCTAACAGTATGCAGAGATGCTTCGCTAGCGCTCAGCATGACAGGGGGACAGCTCGGCGGGAGCCTCGCCCTCCACGAGAAGCACTCACGTGCTTCACTACGAACCCCTGCGCAGGGAACCTTTCAAAATCAGCAAGAATCTGCTCTCCTACCTGCTCACCCAGCTTGCCCGCAACGGTTGCTGCGTCCGCTGGTAAGCGGTTTGTGCAAAGGAAGCGTCGCTCGCTCCGGGCAGGAAGACGTATCGCAGGCGAACCCCACGCGTCTGGCTGAACCCGAAGCCGATACCGCCCATCGCCCCGCCGTCCCAGTAGACCACAGAGTCAGCGGGCGTCAGCGCCAGGCAGGCGTGCGCCCGTTGGGCGGTATAGACGGCGTACCAGCGCGGTTGCTGCGTCGTGCCCATCACGCCCTCCGCCTCGCCCTTGCCGTCCACGATCGCCC
>JANWXG010000417.1 GCA_025057335.1 bacterium
CACGGTGGGACCGGTCAGAACTGTCGTGCCGGGACCCACCGCTGCGTCGAACTGGTCCTGAGCACGGAACTGGTAAGTGTGCGTTCCCTCGCTCAGGCGTCGGCGGAGCTGGTAGGTTACGCCTGCCACATAGTCGGTACCCGTGCCCACCTTCGTCATGGCGTACCACGTTCCGTCGATATTGACCTGTACCTCGCCGCCGGGCGCGCCGCTGAACGCTCTGGGGGCGTCCCCGTCAGCATCCTTGTAGGTCACCTCATACACGTACTCAGTGCTGAGCTTGCCCGACAACGGAGTGACTCGCGGGTTCAGCAGCTGCGGCGGGTTGTTCACCTGCGGACCGCTACCGGTCAGCGGGTCGGCGTTTGCTCCGTAGTCATCGCGTGCGATGAAGCGGAAGCCGTAGCTGCCCGGAGCGAGGTTGGAGTTCGCGGGTACCTCTGCAGTGAAGATGACGCCCGTTGCGTAGTCGGTGCTGCCGCCGGTCATATCCAGTGTCCGCTCGGAGCCATCCGGCTGGATAACTACCACCCGCACGAACTCCGGAGCGTCGCCATCCGAGTCGGTAT
>JANWXG010000418.1 GCA_025057335.1 bacterium
TGTTCGATTTTTTCGCCCGCCATGCTGCCCGTGCGGTCGAACACGAACACGAGGTGCTTGGGCAGGCGTTCCGTGCGTTGTTCGGGGTTAGGGGAGAACAGCGCCATAAAGTAGCCGTCGCCGCCCGCGCGATAGGTGAAAATCTGCAGGTCGTAGGGGTCAGCGGTCGAGCTGAAGTAGAGGTGCAGGTCGCGCTCCAGCGTCAGGTTCTGCGCTTCCCAATGCATACGGGCGCGGTTCGGCGCGGGACGCTGCACCCACACTTCGGGATGGGACGGGGTGTAGAAGCTGGTGAGCGGCTGGCGCGTCTGTGCTTCCACCTCCACGCGCACACGCCCCACAGGTCGCGCCGCGGCGCGAGTCGCCCGCAGGGGCAGATGGTAGTGAACCATCGCGCCTTCGCGGGGCAGCGTCTGGGCGTAGCGCAGGGTAATCCGCCGCGAGCCGTTCGCAGGGATGGGGAACACACGCAGGCGCAGGAGGTTATGCCCCACAAACTCCAGCAGCGCGGGGTCTTGCTGCCGACGCACGAACGACTCGTAAATCCGTCGCGCCTCGTCCGCAGGCA
>JANWXG010000419.1 GCA_025057335.1 bacterium
CTGTGGAACCTGAAGACCTCCACCAACCCGGTTCAGAAGCCGACGGAGGCTTACATCACGCTGGGCGCGGACTACAAGTTCAACGAGAACGCTATGCTCCGCGTGCTGTACCAGGTGATCGACTTCGACAGCAAGGGTTTGGGAGTCGGATGGTTCGGCAGCGGCATCCGCTCTCAAGATAACAAAGCACGCGGTGGCGTGGGCGTAGCACAGTTCAGCGTGAAGTTCTAAGCCTGACGTGACCCGTAACCCCCTCCGGGCTTCCCGGAGGGGGTTTTCGTTTTGATATGCCTTGCAGGACATTCAGTCACTATACCGAATCTCTGTTTCACCTGACACTCTACTGAAGGGGAGGCGTGCCATGAAATGGTCTGCGGTGCCTGCGGTTGTCTCCATCGTCTGGTGGACAGGCGTAGCTGCCACTGCCCAGCAAGAGGTTCCTCCAGGGCACTGGGCGTACGAGGCGGTGCAGACGCTGATTCAGCAAGGCATCCTCAAGGGGTATCCCGATGGAGCTTTTCGTGGTAGCACGCCCCTGACGCGCTACCAGTTCGCCCTTGCTCTGCGT
>JANWXG010000041.1 GCA_025057335.1 bacterium
TGATAACGTCTCTTCTCACCCGAGTGCTTCGTGTCATTCTGAGCGAAGCGAAGAATCTCGTTCTACCCTTTTGCAGAGATGCTTCGCTACCGCTCAGCATGACAAGAGAAACAACTTCGGCTCACCCTTCTCACCATCTCAGCTCCGCAACGTCTCGGCGGCGCGATGCAGCTCCTCCACGTTGCGCACCGTCAGCGTCTGCGCCTCCGGAAGGGTGCGACGGATGAGCCCGCTCAGCACATCGCCCGGTCCTAACTCGATAAACCGTTGCGCTCCCATTTCCGCCATACGACGCACGCTCTCCTCCCACCGCACCGCGTACAGCAACTGCTCTGTGAGCAGGTTCACCCAGTCGGTTTCCTCTCCTACGACGTCCGCTGTGCGGTTGGCGACGACGGGGATGCGCGGAGCGCGAAACCTCACCTGCTGCAACGCCTCACGGAACCGCTCCGCAGCAGGTTGCATGAGCGGCGAATGGAACGCCCCACTCACGCGCAGGGGGATGACTCGCTTCGCGCCCTTCCCCTTGCAGAGCTCCCCTGCCTGCGCGACCGCCTCCGCCTCACCCGAAATCACCACCTGCCCGGGACAGTTGCGGTTAGCGACCACGACGACCCCTGCGGATGACGCCTGCTGGCACGCCTCCTCTACCGCCTCAGCGTCCAGTCCCAGCACCGCCGCCATCGTGCCAGGGGAGCGTTCGGCGGCCTCCTGCATCGCCTCGGCACGCTTCCGCACCAGCCGCAGCCCGTCCTGCCAGTCCAGTACCCCAGCCGCCACCAGCGCGGCGTACTCGCCCACACTGTGCCCCGCCACACACACGGGACGCAGCTCCACCTGCTCGCTCAAAGCCGCCCACGTCGCGACGCTCGTCACAAAAAGCGCGGGCTGCGCGTGCACCGTCTGGCGCAGTTCCTCCTCGTCGCCCTCGAAGCACAGGCGGCTCAAGCGGTATCCCAGTATTTCATCTGCCTGCTCGTAAATCCTGCGAGCAGAGGCGGACGCCTCCGCGATCTCCCTGCCCATCCCTGTTGTCTGCGAGCCCTGTCCGGGAAACACCAGTGCGTACATCCCTCTCCTCCTAGTACGCCCATCGGAGTACGCAGGCGCCCCATGTCAGCCCTGCGCCGAAGCCCACTACCACGACCACATCTCCTTTTCTGAGCCTGCCCCCCTCCCACGCTTCGTACAACGCGATGGGGATAGACGCCGCTGAAGTGTTGCCGTACCGTTCGAGGTTAACGAACACGCGCTCCATCGGCAGGTTCAGGCGCTCCGCTGCCGCCTGGATGATGCGGATGTTTGCCTGATGCGGGATGAACAGACTGACCTCTTCAGGGGGGATACCTGCCTTCTCCAGCGCCTGCAGAGAGACTTCGCCCATAATCGTGACAGCGAATTTGAACACCTCGCGCCCGCGCATATACACCGTATGGCGCTTCTGTGCAAGCACCTCGGGGGTAATCGGCTCGCGCGTGCCTCCAGCAGGCACCTGCAGCAGGGGAGCGCCCGTGCCATCCGCTCCCAGCACCCCCGACAACACGCCATACGGCTCCTCGACAGGCACCAGCACCGCCGCGCCCGCCCCATCGCCGAACAGCACGCAGGTGGAGCGGTCTTCCCAGTTCAGCTGGCGCGACAGGATGTCCGCGCCGATGACCAGCACGCACCGATAGGCTCCCGTCTCCACCGCCTGCGCCGCCACCCACAGCGCGTACACAAAGCCCGAGCATACCGCGTTGAGGTCGAACGCCGCCGCGTGCGAGGCTCCAATCTTCGCCTGTACCAGGCAGGCGGTAGCGGGCCAGGGCATGTCGGGAGTGGCAGTAGCCACCATGATCAGGTCTACTTCGTCGGGGGTCTTTCCCGCGTTGCGCAGCGCCTGCATCGCTGCCTGCGCCGCGAGGTCGGAAGTGGCGACGTGTGGGGGAGCGATGCGTCGCTCGCGGATACCCGTACGGGTCACAATCCATTCGTCAGAGGTGTCGAGGCGCCGTTCCAGGTCGTGGTTAGTCAATACCTGTTCGGGGATGCCCACACCGACCCCAACAATGCCAGCGCGCATCTTACTGGGCATTGGCTTCGCTCTCCTGCAGCAGCAAGGGTAGGGAGTCGAGCAGGGCGGTTTGCTCCAGCATGGCGCTCTCAATGCGCTCCGCCATGTGCTCCTGTACCGAGCGAACGGTCAGACGCACGCCGTTAGCAATGGCACTGGCGTGGGAGCGCCCATGTCCGATAACGCAGACTCCGCGTACTCCCAGCAGGTGCGCCCCCCCGTACTCGGCGTAGTCAGTGCGCTGCTTCAGGCGGCGAATCGCTCCCTTCATCAGCCCCAGCGGAACCATCAGCAGGGGATTGCGCCGCACTTCCTCCTCGATGAGGCTCACCATGAAGCTCGCGGTTCCCTCTCCGATTTTGAGCGCGACGTTGCCCACGAATCCGTCGCACACCACCACGTCTGCCCTGCCGTCGAAGACATCTTTGCCCTCGATGTTGCCGAGAAAGGGCAGTCCACTCTGCCGCAGCAACCGATGAGCCTGTCTGACGGTCTGATTGCCTTTGCTTTCCTCTTCGCCGTTGCTGAGCAGCGCGACCGTGGGCTGGGGGATATTCAGGATGACCTGTGCGTAGACGCTGCCCATGATGGCGAACTCCAGCAGATGCGCGGGGTCGCAGTCCACGTTGGCGCCAGCATCGATGAGCACGAATCGTCCCTTTTTGCTAGGAATAGCGGCAGCGATGGCGGGGCGGTCGATGCCCGGGATGCGCCCTAGATGCAGCACGGCAGCCGCCATCACACCGCCGCTGTGTCCTGCGGAGAAGAGAGCGTCCGCCTCCCCTTCCTGCACCATTCGGGCGCAGACGACGATGGAGGCGTCGCGCTTGCGCAGGATGCCCTTCACGCTCTCCCCCATCTCGATGACCTGCGGGGCGTGACGCAAGCGTAGGTTGGAGGGAACAGCGTGTCCGTGCAGCTCCGCCCGGAGGCGTTCCTCGTCGCCTACCAGCGTGATGTCCGCCTGGGGGTTCTCCTGCGCGACCGCGAGACAGCCCCGAACCACTTCGGTCGGAGCGTAGTCGCCCCCCATCGCATCGACCGCAATGCGTGCTGTAGTGACCGGCGCCATCGCCTGCAACTACCGCGTTTCGCGTCGCTTGCGCTTCACCAGCACCGCCTGCCGCCCCTTGTAGTAGCCACACACAGGGCATGCGGTGTGCGACAAGTGCGCGCCAGGGCAGTCAGGGTTGTTGGTCGGGCAGCGCCCGATTTTGACCACCGTCGCCGCGTTGAGAGTATAATGAGTGCGCCGTTTCGCCGTGCGCGCATGGGAATGTCTCCGTTTCGGTAGTGCCACCTTTTCACCTCTCCCACACGAAAAATCGCCGATATATTATATCACGAATTCACGCCTCTTCCATCTGCGCCAGCAGACGAGCCAGCGCCGCGAAGGCAGGATGTCCTACTGGGCGCTCGCAGGAACATTCGCCCTCGTTCAGGTCGGCACCACAGGTCGGACAGAGCCCCTTGCACTTCGGGTCGTGCAGCGGCTTAATCGGCAGCGACACAATCAACATCTGCCGAATCAGCTCGCTCAGGTCCAGAATGTTGCCCTCTAGGAAGAGGTTATCTCCCTCCTCGGGGATGATGGTGACCTGCGGATGTTCATGCGGGCGCGCCGCAACCGCGCGCAGCTCTACTTGCTCCTCCACTTCACACAGCAGGGGCATCTCGAACAGGCGTAGGCATCGGCTGCACTCCATTTGTACCGTTGCGTGCAGGAAGCCTCGTACCAGTAGCAGGTCGCCTGTGTTGGTAAAGCGCAGGTTGCCCTGAATGGGAGAAAGCACGGGCACGTCTTCGATAGAGCTTGCAGGCTCATCTACCTGATACGACATCTGCTTGCCCACGTGCTGGGCAATCTCTGTCAGGTCCAATCTCATGGGGAACTCCCCCTCTCTGTAGGTTCTCACACGTTCTGTGCTGGCTGAGGAGCCGGTCGCGTCAGGCGCACTCTCCTCATCACACAGCAGCTATATTTTGACATAAAAACCACAATCTTTGATGATTTTCTTCTTCCACTACTTCTTTCACTACTCGGTATATTCGCAGCAGGGGGAGAAGTTCTCCTGCAATGAGGCGAGCGTTTTGCTCATGGGCAAGGATGTCCGTTTCTATGTGCGACAAATGGTATAATGAACCCGCGAAGGCGCGTAAAATCCTGAAGAATACTGTCTGGCTCTAAAAACGTAAGGTTTGAGGAGGTATTGTATCTGGCACAAGCGTTCGGATTCAGGTTATCGCGCGTACGGGGAAGACACCACATTCTCACCCATCCGTTGCTTCCTGAGTTGTTAAATCTGCAAGAAGTAGCTGGAGAAGCAAAGCCCTACCAGATACGGCAGTTAGTAGTTAGTAGAAAGATACAGCTTGCAGTTGCTGGAGGATGATAGAGAATGAAAGACTATCACATCAACATCTTCTACAGCGAGGAGGACGGGGGCTACATCGCCGATATCCCTGACCTGCCAGGGTGCTCTGCGTTTGGACACACCCCAGAGGAAGCGCTGCGTGAGGTGCAGATTGCCAAACAGGCATGGCTGGAGGCGGCTCAGCTGGAGGGTAAACCGATCCCTCAACCATCGTACCGCCCCGTCATTTACCAGGTTTGAGCGCTACCTCGCCAGCCCCTCCGCTAACCTGCGCGTCTCCTCGGCGATAACCCTCTCCTCGTCGGTAGGCACCACGTACACCCTCACCTGTGAGCTGGGCGTGCTGATACGCCGCTCTCCCTTGCCCTCACGGTTGGCATTCTCGTCCAGCTCCACGCCCAGATAGCCCAGGGAGGCGCACACCTTGCTGCGCACGGTGGCGCTGTTCTCGCCGATGCCTGCCGTGAAAGCAATCGCGTGCACGCCGTTCATCGCCGCCGCATACGCGCCGATGTATTTGATGATTCGGTAGCAGAACACCTCTAGAGCGGTCTGCGCCCTCGGGTCGCCTGCGGCGGCGCGCGCCTCCACGTCACGCATGTCCGACACGCCCGCCAGCGCCAGCAAGCCGCCCTCCTTGTTGATGAGGCGGTCGATGCGGTCAGCGTCCCAGCCGAGCGTGCGCTGCAGGAAGAGCAGAATAGCGGGGTCTAGGTCGCCCGCGCGTGTGCCCATCGCCAGCCCCTCCGCAGGGGTCATACCCATGCTGGTGTCCACGCTTTTGCCGTCTAGCACGGCGGCAATGCTGCAGCCGTTACCCAGGTGGCAGCAGATAACCTTGCTGGGCGCTTGCAGCGCCCCCTCCTGCTGCAGCAGCTGCAGAACACGCTGTGAGACGTATCGGTGCGACGTGCCGTGAAAGCCGTAGCGACGCACGCCATACCGCTCGCGCAGCTCGTAGGGCAGGGCATACAGGTAGGCGTGGGGAGGCAGCGTGTAGTGGAAGGCGGTATCAAACACCGCTACCTGCACCGCTTGCGGCGCCTGCTCCATGCAGGCGCGGATGCCTAGCAAGTTGGGCGGATTGTGCAGAGGCGCTAGGGGCACGCACGCCTCAATCGCCTCCAGGACCTCGGCATTGATGACCACCGCCCCCGTGAACCGTTCGCCGCCATGCACTACGCGGTGTCCGATGGCGTGTATCTCGCCGATAGATACGCCTCCCTCTGCCTCGCTCAGGCGGGCGAACATCTGCTGCACTGCTACCGTGTGGTTAGGCGTCTCCGCGCTGCCGATGCGCTCGATGAGACCTCGCGCCCGCTCCTGCGTGTCACGGAACAGCCGATATTTCAACGACGAACTGCCACAGTTGACGACTAGGATGTTCACTGCAAAATCCTCCTCGTTTTCGTTATGACTTCTGGATGCGCAGAGGTGGCTACTCGACATGCCGTCGCTCTGAGCGCGGCGAACAGAGCCCCCTTGCAACACCACGTTGAGACGCTTTGCCCACGCTCATCACGACAAGGGAGGAGCCTCCGCCGCCATGCCATGTGCGAACAGTGTAGGTTATCGCTGAATGAGGCACTTCTGCTCCGTCCACCATAAATCTTTCTGGATGGGTACGCTCCGCGTCGTGTCCCTCTGCGTGCGGACGCGACGGAGCGCGTCCCTCCAATGGCGCATGCATCTTGCATGTGCATCATGGGCAAGACGCCCCTGCCACATCGGACGCGACGGAGCGCGTCCCTCCAATGACACATTGTTTGGAGGGTCACGCTCTGTCGTGACGCTATGCGTGGACGCGACGGAGCGCGTCCCTCCAATTTGGGCAAAAAACTTCTGGAGGGTCACGCTCCGTCGTGACCCTATGCGTGGACGCGACAGAGCGCGTCCCTCCAACAGCAACCCAACCTTGGGACGATTTCGATACGCCCAGCGGGTTTCTCCTGCTACCTGCCTCCTCTGGGCGAACGGTTGACGGCTGTTCTCCCGTTCCTGTATAATTCCTACGCTAAACATTCTACCCATCGCGCCGAGAAGGAGGGAATGTTGTCACCTTGGTTATCGTACTCACACCGCAAGCGACGGAACGAGATATAGAGGAGCTCACAGAGAACATTCGGGCACGTGGCTTCTCGCCCCACGTGTCACGCGGGGTGGAGCGCACCATTGTGGGCTGCATCGGCGTAATGGATGCCGAGAAGGCAGCCCTGTCCGAGCAGTTCCGCGCCCTGCCCTACGTGGAGCAGGTCATTATCATCTCCAAGCCGTACAAGTTGGTGGGGCGCACCTTCCGCCCCGAAGGCACGGTTATCCAGGTGCGAGGAGTGGAAATCGGCGGAGACCGTCTGACGATTATGGCGGGACCCTGTACCGTCGAGTCAGAGGAGCAGCTGATGGAGACCGCCCACTTCGTGAAGCGGATGGGGGCGCACATCCTGCGTGGTGGGGCGTACAAGCCGAGCACCTCGCCCTACTCTTTCCAGGGGATGGGCGAAGAGGGGCTGAAGCTGCTCGCCGCTGCACGCGAGGCGACAGGGCTGCCCATCATCACCGAGGTCATGGACACGCGCGACGTCGAGCTGGTAGCGCAGTACACCGACATCTTCCAGGTCGGCACGCGCAACATGACCAACTTCGCCCTGTTGAAGGAGATAGGCAACACGCGCATCCCTGTAATGCTCAAGCGAGGCTGGGCGTCGCAGATTGAGGAGTGGATGCAGGCAGCGGAATACATCGCCTCGCGCGGCAACTACAACATCATCCTGTGCGAGCGGGGCATCCGCACTTTCGAGACCTATACGCGCAACACTTTCGACATCAACGCCATCCCTGCCGTGAAGGAGATTTCCCACCTGCCCATCGTTGCAGACCCCTCGCACGGTACGGGCAAGGCAAGCCTAGTGCCTGCGGTAGCAGCTGCCGCCATCGCCGCGGGAGCGGACGGCATTATCGTGGAGGTGCATCCCCAGCCCGAGCGCGCGCTGAAAGACGGCGCGCAGTCGCTGCGCTTCGAGGCGTTTGAACAGATGATGGAACGCTTGCGCGCTATCGCCGCTGCCGTCGGGCGTACCCTGTAGGAGGAAGCAGATGGCACAGCCGATTTGTGAGAGACTATGCATTATCGGAGTGGGGCTGATTGGCGGCTCCATCGGCATGGCGGCGCGCGAGCGCGGGCTGGCAAAGCAGGTGGTGGGCGTCGGGCGTAGTGCTGAACGACTGCAGACCGCCCTACAGCTCGGAGCCGTGGACCAGGCAACGACTTCGCTGCAAGAGGGCGTCTCGGGGGCGGATATGGTCATCATTTGCACGCCTGTAGGGCTCATCGTGCCCACTATTCGCCTGCTGCATCAGTGGCTTCCCGAAGAGTGTGTGGTCACCGATGTCGGCTCGGTAAAAAGCGCCATCGTGCAACAGGCGACGGCGTTGTTAGGAGGGCGCTTCGTAGGCGGACACCCGATGGCAGGTTCAGAGCAGACGGGAGTACACAACGCACGCGCCGACCTGTTTGTGGGGAGCACCTGGGCGTTGACGCCGACAGAACAAACCGACCCAGACGCTCTCCAGAAGGTGACTGCCATCGCGGAAGGGGTAGGCGCTCAGGTCATCATCGCCGACCCGGAGGAGCATGACCGCGCCGTGGCGCTGACCAGCCATCTGCCCCACGCGGTGGCGCTAGCACTAGTGCACGCCGCGCAGAATACTCCCTATCCCCAGCTGATTGGGGGCAGCTTTCGCGACGGCACGCGCGTTGCCGCCAGTTCGCCTGAGCTGTGGCGCGATATCTTCCTGCACAACCGCGAGCATGTGCTGTGGGCGATTGATGAGTTCATGGGCGAGCTGGAGGAGGTGCGCTCCGCCATCGCCAACGAAGATGCTGAGGCGGTGCAGAGCCTGTTCACGGACGCCCGACTGCTGCGGCAAGCCTTTGGACTATGAACACGCTCTTGCACATCCTCCCTGCAACCTCCCCGCCCGACTCCTGGGTAGAACTGCCGGGTTCCAAGAGCATTACCAATCGCGCTCTGCTGCTTGCTGCATTATGTGACCAGCAGGTCACAGTGACGCACGCGCTCGACTCGGAAGACACACAGGTGATGCGAGAGAGCCTGCGTCGCCTCGGGTTTCGAGTGGAGCAGCGGGATGGCGACACCGTCGTGGTGCACGGTACAGGGGGCAGCATCCCTGCACAGCAGGCAGAGCTGTGGGTGGCGAACGCAGGCACGGCAGCGCGCTTCCTGACGGCGATGGTCGCGCTGGGGAGGGGGACCTATCGGCTGGACGGCACTCCTCGTATGCGCCAGCGCCCCATCCAGCCCTTGCTGGACGCCCTGAACGCGCTGGGGGCAGAAGCGGTGTCAGAGCTGGCAACGGGCTGTCCCCCAGTGATAGTCCGGGCGCAGGGGCTGCGTGGAGGCGAAGTCAGTGTGCGCGGCGACATCAGCAGCCAGTTCCTCTCCGCGCTGCTGATGGTCGCCCCGTATGCGGAGAGTCACGTGACGATTCGCGTGGAGGGTGAGCTGGTCTCTGCTCCCTTTGTTCAGATGACCCTGCAGATGATGAGGCAGTTCGGCGTGGAGGCGCATCGGGAAGGGGGATGTATCACTATCCCTGCGCCGCAGCGATATCAACTGGAGGGTGACGCTCTCTACCGTGTAGAACCTGACGCTACTGCCGCCTCCTACTTCTTTGCTGCTGCCGCCATCACGGGCGGGCGCGTGGGCGTGCGAGGGCTTAGTCGCCTCTCCTTGCAGGGCGATGTGCGCTTTGTAGAGATTCTGGAGCAGATGGGATGCCGCGTGCGCTGGCTACCCGAAGGGATAGAGGTGAGCGGTACGGATGTTCTGCACGGCGTAGACGTCAACATGTCTGACATTTCGGATACTTTCATCACCCTGGCGGTGGTTGCCCCGTTCGCCAACAGCCCTACGCGCATTCGAGGAGTGGAACATGCCCGCTATCAGGAGAGCAACCGCGTGACCGCCGTCGTGACTGAATTGCGTCGACTGGGCGTCTCTGTGGAAGAACATCTTGATGGGCTCACGATATACCCGAGCACTCCGCAAGGTGGTGTTGTGCACACATACAACGACCATCGCATCGCGATGGCGTTCGCGTTGGTCGGGCTGCGTGTGCCGGGAGTCGCAATTGCCGACCCGGAGTGCGTGCAGAAGACCTTCCCGAACTTCTTCGAGAAGCTGCAGGAGCTGGAAGGAGGCAGAGGGTGAAGCCGCTAGTGGTCACTATCGATGGTCCTGCAGGCGCGGGCAAGAGCAGTGTTGCTCAGAGAGTCTCTCGAGCGCTCGGGCTGCGCTACCTGGACACGGGCGCGCTTTACCGCGCACTGGCATGGAAGGCGATCCAGCGCGGCTTGCGTCCACAGGACACTCGATATATCATCGAAATGGCGCGCGCAACGCGAGTAGAGCTGCTACCGCAGGACGGCGAACAGCGCGTGCTGGTGGACGGACAGGATGTGACTGAAGCCATCCGAGCGCCAGAGGTCGCCAACCTCGCCTCGCCGATTTCGGCGATTCCTGAGGTGCGCGCGATTCTGCTGGACTGGCAGCGCGAGTTCGGCAGGCAGGGAGGCGTAGTCGCAGAGGGACGCGATACGGGCACGGTGGTTTTCCCTGATGCCCCCGTGAAGATATTCCTTACCGCCTCGCTTGACGAACGCGCCCGCCGCCGACACAAGGAGCTGCTGGAGCGCGGGATAGATGTCCCTTTCGAGCAGGTGAAGCTGGACATGGAGGCGCGTGACCAGAGAGACGCCACTCGTCACATAGCGCCCTTGCGCCCTGCTCCCGATGCAGTAGTGATTGACACGACCCACATGAGCCTGGAGCAGGTGGTGGAAGAGGTATTAGCCATATGTCGTGCCCGATTCACGAGCGAAGTCCCACCCTCTACCTGATTTCTCGCTGGGTGCTCTATCCCATCTTCAGCGGGCTGTTCCGCATGAAGGTGGAAGGGAGGGAGAACATTCCTGACGGCGCAGCCATCCTCGCACCAAACCACACCAGCTACATGGACCCGCCTGTAGTTGCCTACGCCGCCTGGCCTCGCCGTTGCTTCTTCATGGGCAAGGCGCCGCTTTTCCAAATCCCCTTGCTCCGCTGGTATATCCGTCGAGCGGGCTGTTTCCCTGTGCATCAGAACACTGCCGACCGCCAGGCGTTGCGCACGGCGCTGGAGGTTCTGCAGCACGGCGAGCTGCTCATCATGTTTCCAGAGGGCACGCGCAGCGGCGACGGCTACCTGCTGGAGCCACAGAGCGGCGTCGCCTTGCTGGCGAAAATGAGCGGCGCGCCTGCAGTGCCTACCGCGGTCATCGGCACGCGCGAAATCCTGCCTGCTGACCCTCGCCTGCCTCGATGGCACCGCCTGCAAGTGGTCTTCGGCGAGCCGATGCACTACCAGCAGTTCGCCGAGCAATACGAGAGCGACCGTCAGGCGCGTGACGCCTTCAGCCGCGAACTGATGCGCCGTATCGGCGAGATGATGGAGAGCCGAGGTTACCCCGCCTTCCGCCCCGCTACGGCTCAGCCTTCTGCCCAGTAACCCCTTGCGGTATAATATGCTTGACCGAGGTAACCACTGATGGCGTTGCAGACGATAGAAGATATCATCCGCGCCCTGCAAGAGCATCCCGAGTGGCGGGAACCGCTGCTGCAGGTGCTCCTGCCCGAACGTTACCAGCAGCTGCCCGAACGCACGGACAGGCTGGAACAGGCGCTGGCGCGCATGGCGGAGGAAAGCGCCAGGACCGACCAGAAACTGCGCGAATTGGGCGAGTACTTAGAGCGCAGCAAGGAGGAGAACGACAGGGCGTTTCAGGAGTTGCGTGAGTCGTTGCAGCGCAGCAAGGAGGAGAACGACAGGGCGTTTCAGGAGTTGCGTGAGTCGTTGCAGCGCAGCAAGGAGGAGAACGACAGGGCGTTTCAGGAGTTACGCGAGTCACTGCAGCGCAGCAAGGAGGAGAATGACCGCGCCAATCAGGAGTTGCGCGAGTTTCTGGAGCGCAGTCGGCAGGAGCTGCAGGAATCGCTGCAGCGTAGCAAGGAGGAGAACGAGCGCGCGCATCAGGAGATGCGTGAGTATTTTCGGCGTGTTCAGGAAGAGCACGACCGCATGATTCAGCAGATGCGGGAGGAGCAGCAGGAGACGGAGCGCCGACGCCGTGAGCTGGAAGAACGCACAGAGAGGCGTTTCCAGGAGCTGATGGCGGAGATGCGCGCCTTCTCTCAGCGGCTGGACCGTGTAGAGCGTGACGTTGCTGAGTTGAAGGGCTACCGTTTGGAGGACTACTATCGTGACAACGCCACCGCCATTCTGGGTAGGTACTTCCGTTCACTAAAGGTTCTGGACAAAGGGGAATACCTGCAACGCATCAATGAACAGGCGCCCCTGAGCGACGAGGAGTGGAAACAGCTGGTGTCCACAGACCTGCTGCTGCGAGGAAGGCACTGGTCTACGGGAACCGATTACCTGATGGTGTGGGAAATCTCATGGAAAATAGACCGTTCTGACGTGCTGCGGGCGGTGCAACGTGCCGAACTGCTGCGCCGTTGGGAAGAGAATACGCTTCCCGTTGTGGCAGGTAAAACCATCACTGTGGGAGCGCAACGACTGGCGCAGCAGAGCGGTGTGTTCGTGGTGCTGGAAACCAGCGTCATCAACGGTACTTCGTTGAGCCCGAGGGGGTAAAGCATGGCGCTACAGAGCATAGAGGACATCATTCGCGCCCTGCAGGAGCATCCAGAGTGGCGGGAACCGCTGCTGCGGGCACTTCTGCCTGAGCGCTATCAGCAGCTACCTGAACGTGTGGACAACCTAGAAGCCGCGCTGGCGAGGCTGGCTGCCGCGCAGGAAGCGACACAGCAAACGCTCCAGCGGTTCATCGAGCGGACGGAACAGCGCTTTCAGCAGGTAGAGGAGCAACAGCGACAACAGGCAGCGCGTCATGATGAACTCGTAGAAAAGTTCATCCAGCTCACAGAGCGATTAGACGACCTGACCGTGCGCCTGGAACAGCTTACTGCGCGGGTAGACCAGCTTGCCCAGCAGATGGCGATGATGGCTGCGCGAATGGAGCGCATAGAGCAAGACATGGGTGACGTCAAAGGCATTGCGCTGGAGCTGTTCTACCGCAATCATGCGACAGCGCTGCTAGGACTTCGCTTCCGCAAGCTGCGAGTGGTAGATATCGGGCGTCTGCTCGACACGCTGTACGAGCAACGCGCGCCCACACGTGAAGAGGCAGAGCAAATCTCCCGAATTGACTTGCTGGTGAAAGGGGTTCACCGCGCCACTGGTGAAGAGTACCTCATGGTGTGGGAGATTTCGTGGACTGTGGACGAGCAGGACGTTTCCCGTGCTCTCGAGCGGGCGCAGCTGCTGCGTCAGTGGGGGCTGAACACCGTGCCTGTTGTCGCGGGGAAGGGCATCACGGGCGACGCGCGCAGCACAGCCCTCTCTCGCGGCGTGCTTGTCCTGCTGGACACTGTGCCGCTGGACGGTTCTGGCTTAGTGTAACGGGGGAATGCCGTCAGTGCTGGATAGCCGAATCTGGAACATACCCAGCCTGCCTGACAACCCACTCGTCGCGGTCGCTCCTTTTCTCCCCGAGGAGGCAGACAGCGCTCTCCCCTGTACAGGGCGGGTGATTGCAGAGGTTGTGACGCACACGCTGTGGCAAATCCCTTCATTGAACCTGTATCACCATTGGCTGCTAGCTCGCGATGCCCATCACCTGCGCCACCACCGCCCCGCGCTAGGGGAATACGCGCGCCAGTTTTTGCGGCGACATGAGGCGGAAGTGTTGCTCACGGGCACGTATCGCCTGCAGCGAAGGACACTGCACGTGCACCTGTACGCTCTGCAAGAGGGCAGTTCCGGGCTGGAACTGCTGTGCCCCGTGATGAAGGCGAAAGGCTCTTATGAAAATCTGCTCCGATGGCTTCCCTGTCACGTTTTGCAGCTGGCGAACACCGTTTTGCCTGGATGCGCTCCGTCCTGCTCGGAGGCGTTGCAGCTCATCGATGCCCCCCTCGGCGCAGTGGAGCTCGTCGCCGCCGCGCTGGACTACGCTTCGCCAGATGCGGTTTACGACAGCGCGGAGCAGTACTGGCAGAAGGCGTCTCAGCTCGCCCCGGATAGCGCGTATGTGCTGTTCGCCTCTACTATCGTGGGCAGCAGGTTGCGAGATGTGGAAACCTGTAGAGAGACCCTGCAACGCAACCCCGACTTTCTGCCTGCCTGTTTTCCCGACGATTCAGTGCGCTCGGACGATTCTGAGGAGCTGCGCGAAGCCCAGGAGCTGTACCTTCGAGGGCTTTCGCGTGCACCGCTCAATATGCATGGCTTCTTTGGGCTGCGGGAGATTTGCGTACGTCTGGGCGATGCCGAGACGCTTATCCCCTTCGCCAAGCTGCACACTGTGCGTGGCACCTTCTCTAGCCGATACAGCGAGTTTGGCGACGCCTTTCTCACCTGCATGGAGGAGGCGAAGCAGCATGGGCAATACGAGATGGCGCGTCAGCTCTTCGAGGCGGGCATGGAAATTATCGATGACCCCAACGAGCAAGCCCGATTGCTGGAGAAGCGCGGCTGGATCGAAGAGTGGGATGGCGACGACGAACGCGCTCTCTGGTTCTACGAACAGTCTCTGCAGATTAAGCGCGACGTTCGCCTGATTCTGCATGCGGCGGATATGTATCTGGGACTCGGGCGCGTTGCGGAGGCGGAGGCGTTATACCAGCAGGCTCTCTCGCTGAAGGGGCGGCTCAGCCGTACCCGACGGCTGCAGGCAGAGTTCGGCGTCGCGCGTTGCTACGAGGAGACGGGAAGGCTTGCGCAGGCGCGAGCTATCTACGAGAGGCTGAGCAGGGAACCCGCTAGCAACGGTACGCTTTACCCCCTCATCTTCTACGCCAGCGACTGGCTGCGGCGGCACGGTAAGTGAGAAAGACTGATCAAAAGTAACTTTTGCTGCTAAACAGGTAAGAATGCTATATTTTTGCGAAAAAGTTTCTCCTCCCCCTACAAATGGCACGATTCTTGCGTTATATA
>JANWXG010000420.1 GCA_025057335.1 bacterium
CCAGCCCGTTTCAGTGGCTCAGCGAGCAAGAAGCGCACGAAATCCTGAGCCGTATGTTAGCAGTGCGTTATAATCCGGGCGAGCGTTTGGAGTTGGGGCGCGAGCCGGGCGGCTGGTGGGTCGTGGAGAAAGGGCTGATGAAGGTCTACACCATCGCGCCCGACGGCAGCGCGCTGACCTATGCCATCTTGGGCGAGGGCGACTCGTTTGGCGAGACGACTATCCTCACAGGGCACTGGGTGGAAGCGCTGGAGCCGACGGAAGTGCGCTACCTCTCCGCCGAGCAGTTCGAACGCCTGCTGCGGGACTATCCCGACTTCGCGCTCGCGCTGCTGCGTAATTTAGCCGAGCGCATCCGCCAATCCGAAGAGCGCGTGTTCCATATCAGTCGGCTCAAGCTCAGCCAGCGCGTCGCGCACGCGCTGATGGGACTGGCGCAAACCGTCGGCGAGCAAGTCGAGGAGGGCATCGAAATCCACCTCACGCACCAGGAAATCGCCGACTATGTGGGCGCAAGCCGCGAGGCGGTCAGCCGCACGCTCGGACGATGGGCGCGCAAAGGCTGGC
>JANWXG010000421.1 GCA_025057335.1 bacterium
CGCGAAAACACAACTTAACAAAGCACTAGCGCTCAGCATGACATGCGAGAGACTTGGAGGGCGAACCTCCTGGTGAGCCGACTTCCTCCCCGTTCACGGGGAGGTCAGGTAGGGGGTATTCCGACGGTTCAGCAGGAGCCTCGCCCTCCAAAGAGGGCGTTGAACGGAAAACGAATTGTCCAATTGAGGTAGGGAGGACGTGGAAGCGTTACTGGAAAACCCTTGGGTGGTTATCCCACTGCGGTTACTGATTGTGATTGGCTTCATCCTCTCGGCGGTGCCGGGTCTGGTGTGGCTAGAACGACGTGTTCTAGCTTTCATCCAGATTCGCAAAGGTCCGAACCGCGTGGGACCAGCAGGGCTGCTACAACCCGTCGCCGATGGCATCAAGCTCTTCTTCAAAGAGGATGTGGTTCCCCAGAACGTAGACAGATTCATCTACTTCCTCGCGCCAGCGGGCTTCCTGATACCTGTGCTATGCGCCCCTGCTGTTATCCCCTGGGGACCCGACGACCGCCTGACGCCTATCGCCGATGTGAACATCGGCATCCTCTTCCTGCTGGC
>JANWXG010000422.1 GCA_025057335.1 bacterium
TCGGTGGGACTGCCCAAACCCGAAGCGCTATCCCCTACCTCGCCCAGCGTGATTTTACCGTCTAGCGAGCTAACCATGTTCAGGAACACGTAGGGGCGGTCAGCGGGAGCAGGTGGGAAGGTGATGTGACGATAGAGCGTCTCTTCGTTGTGGCTTTCGCCCGTCAAGTCCAGTAAACAGCGCACGACATCCTCTCCTTTCGCAGAGTTTTCTCCAGTATACCTGAAGACCCGCCCGCGCAGTGTCGGCGCGTGCTGTATGGCGCACTGCTACCAACGTGCTCGTTCGTAGTGAAGCACGTGAGTGCTTCCTTACCTACACAACGGGCGCACTACCGTGCGCCACTACAAACAGGGAGGTTTGTAGTGCAGGCTTTAGCCTGCTAAGCGCACTGCCGTGCGCTACTACCAACGTGCTCGTTCGTAGTGAAGCACGTGAGTGCTTCCTTACCTACACAACGGGCGCACTGCCGTGCGCTACTACAAACATAGCTTGCTGTTCGTTGTGCGCGTTTCGGCGCGCCCGTGTCATGCTGAGCGGAGCCAATCATCTCTCCCCGAGCAC
>JANWXG010000423.1:0-280 GCA_025057335.1 bacterium
CTGTTCCGCGAGGTGGCGCCGCCGCGCGCGATACACGAGCTGGAGCGTGTGCGCACCGCCGACTTCGGCTACACCCACTCCAAAGCCCGATTCCGCGTCGCCGCCTACTACGAGAAAGGCTCTATCGCGATTAACTTCCGTCTGATTCCCTACCGATTGCGCAGTTTTGAAGAAATCGGGCTGCCCGACTCGGTCAAACGCCTGCTCCATCTCCCGCGCGGGCTGGTGCTGGTAACCGGTCCCACGGGTTCGGGCAAGACGACGACCCTCGCGACGATGA
>JANWXG010000423.1:290-563 GCA_025057335.1 bacterium
GCGAACCGTGAGACGCACATCGTGACTGTGGAAGACCCCATCGAGTATTTCCACAGCGCGAAAAAATCGGTCATCAGTCAGCGCGAGGTGGGCGTCGATGTGCCGAGCTTCGACGAGGGGGTCATCCGCGCGATGCGTATGGACCCCGATGTGATCCTGGTGGGCGAGATGCGCGACCTCAAGACGATTCAAGCCGCGATTACCGCCGCCGAGACGGGACACCTCGTGTTCGCCACCGTTCACACGACCGGCGCGGCGCGCACAGTGGAGCGC
>JANWXG010000424.1 GCA_025057335.1 bacterium
GGGGCGTCCTCCAGCGGCAGGCGGCGAGCAACCCCCAGGGCAAAGCCGACTACCTGCCCCTCTACCAGCGCTACAGGCGCGCCTTCGGGGTCGAAGTTGGCGTCGAGCAGCACCTTGCGCACGAACAGGCTGCGCGAGATGGGGTCGGCGTGCAAGGTCTGCTGGAGCAACGTGACAACCAGATCCAGCTGGTCGCCAGCAAAGGGGGTGATGTGCACACTGTCCATACTGGTATTGTACAGGTGTGTGAGGCGACGAGTCAAGCAACGAGGAGAGGCTGTTCGCGGAGGAGGTACTGGCGCGAGGTTGTTCATCCGCCTGGAGGGGCGTGCTCCGCCGCGTTCGTCCTCAGGGTTACGACGGAGCGTGACCCTCCAACCCGTTTGAACCTCTGGAGGGACGCGCTCCGTCGCGTCCACACGGGGTCACGACGGAGCGTGACCCTCCAAAGAACCTGCATCAGGTCATGACGGAGCGTGACCTTCCAGCGAACCTTTCACGCACGAGAGTGACGCGGGAGCGTGTGCGGTTGCGGGTGTGCGGAGCTAGCAAGGGAAGAGGTT
>JANWXG010000425.1 GCA_025057335.1 bacterium
GGCGGCCCGGCACGGAACTCGTCATGCGGGCGGCCTCGGGCGTGGACACAGTGGCAGCGTTCTGGTGGACAAATCCCGCGCCCGGCGAAATCACCGGCACGCGCGACCCCGAGTTGTATCGCTACGGCGTGCATCACCGGGATTTCTGGGTGAACGCCACGGTCGGGCCGGGCCGCTATTACGCGCGACTCAAATTCGCTGCGACCCGCGGCCTGGACACGCGCAAGAACTGCTTTGACATCCTGATCAACGGCCGGCGCGTGGTCGAGCGCCTCGATGTCGCGGCCACTGCCGGCGGGCCAAACCGCGCGGTGGACCTGGTGTTCAACGGGGTCGTGCCTGTTCAGGGCATCATTCAGATACGCTTCACGGGCGCGAGTGAGCAACGGGGGGATACCGTCCACCAGCACGAGGCGTTCGTGCAGGCGATAGAGGTCGGCGCAGGCGGAGGTAGGAGAGGCGCCACATCCGTCAGCGCACGAACCTCTCCAGAGTCGGCAACAAAAACATCCACTATACAGAAGGAGGTCTCCCGAAGATGAAACGCAACGGCTTT
>JANWXG010000426.1 GCA_025057335.1 bacterium
CGGCTGCTTCGGGCCGATGGAGACGCCCAACACCGGCGCGCTCGCCGACGAGTGGCGAAGGCTGGGGGTTGCGCCCGCCGCGATCGCGCGGGCGCTGCGCACCTTCAACGCCTGGGCAGAACCCTTCCGCAAGGAGGCCGAACGTCATGGCGATCCGGACCATTGAGGTCTCCGCCCTTGCGCGCGTCGAGGGCGAAGGCGCGTTCCGCGTGCGGCTCAAGGACGGCAAGGTCGAACGCGCCGAGCTTCGCATCTGCGGCATCTGCCCGGTCGCCTACCAGATGAGCGCGGTGCAGGCGATCGAAGACGCGCTCGGGCTGCGCGTGCCGGAGCCGATCCTGCGCCTGCGGCGGCTGCTCTACTGCGGCGAATGGATCGAGAGCCACGTGCTGCACGTCGTGATGCTGCACGCGCCCGACTTCCTCGGCTACGAAAGCGCGGTCGCGATGGCGAAAGACCATCGCGCGGCGGTCGAGCGGGGTCTGCGGCTGAAGAAGGCCGGAAACGAGCTGCTGCGGCTGCTCGGCGGCCGCGAGATCCACCCGGTGAAC
>JANWXG010000427.1 GCA_025057335.1 bacterium
TAGTAGCGCACGTCAGTGCGCCTCCTGTCATTCTGAATCTCGTTGCCTACCAAACGGAGATGCTTCGCTTGCGCTCAGCATGACAGGAAAATGCCTCGCCCCTGCTCAGTATGACGCGAACGATTGTCATCCTGAGCGAAGCGAAGAAGCTCGATGTCTGCATGGTGGACGCGACGGAGCGCGTCCCTCCAGGGCGAACTTCTGCGAGAAGGTGAAGAAGTACTCCTAGCAAGACACTCCTGCTCCGCGAAGTGGCGACTTCTGGTTCTGGTAGCGTCCTTAGCCCACTGCTTAACGGAGCGGGGATCGGGCTACAGCGAAGGGAAAACCGCCCCGTTATGACTGTAGCTGGCTCAGCAAGAACTCCCGAAACCGGTTCAGGTCTTCCTCCACGCTCGTCCACTGCGCTAGTACCTTCTCCTGCAGGGCGCGCAGTCGCGATGGGTCTAACGTGTAGGTATACGAGTGCCGAAACACGTGCCGAAAGGCGCGTAGCTCATCCAGTAACTCTACGCTTTGGGCGGAAAGCAGGCGAGGGCGAATAGT
>JANWXG010000428.1 GCA_025057335.1 bacterium
AGACGCCGACACCTGCTAACGCTACTGCACCCATGAGCGCCTTTTGCCAGCGTGTCAACACCATCTCCTCCTCTCTCCCCATATGTTCTGTTATCGATACGCCCAGCGACAGTAAATCGGTTCCTCTCCTATCTGTGGAGAAACATCTCGTCTCCCCTATCATGCTGAGCGTCAGCGAAGCATCTCGCCTCCCTGGTCATGCTGAGCGTCAGCGAAGCATCTCTCTCTGCCTCGCTCAGGATGACACAGGCGCATCAACCTGCGCACCACGAAACGAATGTGTTCGTGGTGCATGCTCTAGCCTGCCAGGCGCATCGAGGTGCACACCGCGAACACGAGGCGACTAGTGAAGGTAGACTTCCGAATATCGAAAAGCGCCAGCCTCCAGTAGAACGCAAAGCGGAACACCTCCCCATCGCAACCTAGAATGCGATGGAGCGTGTTCCGCCACAAACAGAGGCATTAACCGCGCTGGACGGTCTGCGTGCTCCAGCCGTGTTGGGAATCTAGTAGTCCTCTTCCATCCCCATACCGCCACGTCTGCC
>JANWXG010000429.1 GCA_025057335.1 bacterium
GTGTAAGCGCAGTAATGCGTTGAGCTGAGCCGTACTAATTGACCGAGGGCTTGCCTAAAGGACGCACTTCCGATGATTTTCCAGTCCCAGTTGTCAAACACCTCCTGAGAGGGAACCGACCCTCTCAAGAGGTGCAAATCTCACGCTTTCAATCTGGGTGTCCATAGCGGAGGGGAAACACCCGTTCCCATCCCGAACACGGCAGTTAAGCCCTCCAGCGCCGAAGATACTGCTCTGGTAACGGAGTGGGAAAATAGGTCGATGCCCAGATTGAAAACCTTGCGAACGGCTCCAGCACTCGCTGGAGCCGTTTTTGCGTTTGAGGTACAATCCATAGCGTCCATGAGCCGCTTGAGCCTAAACGATTGGTATCGCTATCTGGAAAGTCAGTTTGAGTCGGCGGAGAAGACGCCGCCTGCCCAAGACACAACTCCTGCGGAGGCGTCCCCGCAGACAGAGCCGAGTGCGCCAGAGCCAACCGTCGCGACGAACGCCACCGTAGTTGCTGCACCGCCAACGCTGCCTGCCTCGGATCTACCCGACA
>JANWXG010000042.1 GCA_025057335.1 bacterium
CACTCCATCTGATTCCACTCCTGTAGCCATATTTAGTGTAGCAAGATTCCTTGTCAGGTCAAGTAGTTCCTGCAAAGTAGTCGGGCAGATTTCGAGGTGCATTCCGGAGGTCGCTCCCTGTCCTGCCCGCTGTTGATGGTACAATAATGGCTGCAGCGTTTTTTTGGAGGAGTATGGGAGGTGGATACCCATCGGGAGGTTGTCTCCATCCGCTGGGTGATTACGGGAATCGTTGTAGGCGTTGTGGCAGGGCTGTTGCTCAACTGGGCAGGGGGCGAGTCGCTCGCCCTGTTTGGGGTAGTCTCCCTCGGCGGAGACCTGTTCATCCGCCTGCTGCGTATGGTCATTGTGCCGCTGGTGATGACCTCACTCATCAGCGCGGCGGCTGGTCTCGATACCCATCATCTGGGCAGATTGGGCAGTTTCACCTTCGTGTACTACCTGAGCACGACGCTGTTTGCGGTGGCGCTGGGGCTAGCGGTAGTCAACATCGTACAGCCGGGCGTGGGGGCGGCGCTGCAGGGGGCAGCGTTACCTGAGGAGGTCGCGACGCGCGAGCCTCCTACCTTCGCCGACCTGCTACGCAACCTTATCCCCGCCAATCCCATCGACGCGCTAGCACGGACGGATATGCTGCAGATTATCACCTTCAGCCTCGTCGTGGGCATTGCGCTCAACCTGCTGGGCGAGCGCGGGAAGACGGTACGCCTGTTCGTGGACGAGGTGCTGGAGCTGTCGATGGTCATCGTGCGCTGGGTACTGCGTTTGCTCCCGATAGGTGTCGCGTTGCTCCTGATGCGCACTGTGGGACAAGCGGGCTGGGAGGTGTTCCTTCCTCTCGCGCGCTACATGGGCGCAGTGCTGGGAGGCTTAGCGATACATGGCTTGCTCGTATTGCCCTTGCTCGTGTGGGTGCTCGGCAAAACGCCTCCCTGGCGGTTCTTTCGGGGGGTGTCTCCCGCGCTGGTGACTGCGCTGAGCACGAGCTCCAGCTCGGCTACTCTGCCTGTGACGATGCGCTGTGTGGAGAACGACCTGGGCGTGCCTGGTCATATCAGCCGCTTCTGCCTGCCCATCGGGGCAACGGTGAACATGGACGGCACCGCCCTCTACGAGGCAGTCGCAGCCATGTTCATTGCACAGGCGTACGGCATCTCGCTGGACCTGACGCAGCAAGTCGTCGTTCTGTTCACCGCGACGCTGGCGGCTATTGGCGCAGCGGGTATCCCCAGCGCGGGGTTGTTCACAATGGTCATCGTGCTGCAGGCGGTAAACCTGCCGATAGAAGGTATTGGGCTGATTCTGGCGGTAGACCGTGTGCTGGACATGTTTCGCACGATGGTAAATGTGGAGGGCGATGCTGCAGGAGCAGTGGTGATGAAGAGGTTAACGAGCGGGGGCTCATAGAATGGTATTGTTGCGCTCCGTCTGAGGCGCGCCTGCTTGTCAAAGGGAAGCCCTTACGTGCTTCATACACGCTGTTGTGTTGGTAGTGGCGCACGTCAGTGCGCCCGTGTCACTCTGAGCGGAGTGAAGGCTCTCCAAGATGCTTCGCTGACGCTCAGCAGGACAAGGGGGGGCGGCTCGGCGAGAGCCTCGCCCTCCCATCTCTTGTCACTCTGAGCGCCTCCTGTCATCCTGAGCGGAGCGAAGAATCTCAGACCGCCTTCACTCCGTTCAGTATCACAAACGGGCGAGATGCCTCGCTGACGCTCAGCAGGACAAGGGGGCGACTCGCCGAGAGCCTCGCCCACAACGTGTGGCGTGGAGGAAGAGCCACGCCGTGAGCCGAATGAGAGAAACTACCATGTGGGACGAGGCTTCGTCGTCATGCCGTTTGCCCGTCCCACAAAAGTCACCACGGAATAGAGCGCAGAAGGAGGTGCTTACCTGTGAGCCTGTCTCCCGAACAGAAGGCGCAGTACGAGCGCGAAGGGTTTCTTGCAGTACGAGAAGTGCTCACTGTTGAGGAAGTGCAAGCTATCAGGGATACGCTCTCGACATACCTGCGCGCAGGGCTGGATATGCTCCGCAGGGGGGAAGTGCCTGAGAGCGATAGCGTGACCTACCAGGGCGTCAGCATCCAGCTGGAGCCAGCAGTGCTTTCAGGCAAAGTGCGCGTGGAGGACCCTGCCTTCGCAGCGCGCAAAATCTGGAACCTGTATGGAAACGACGAACTGGTGACTCGACTGGTTCAAGATGAGCGGATTCTGTCGCTGGTCACTTCCGTTCTGGGCGACGAGGTATGGTTTTTTGCGGACAAGGCGTTGCTTAAGCCACCGCACATCGGCGTGGAGAAGCCCTGGCATCAAGACATCCCCTACTTCCCCTTCGAGCCGAAAGCGCCCTATCTGCATGTCGCAGTCTGGATAGCGCTGGACGACGCTACCGCTGAAAACGGCTGTATGCAGTACATCCCGGGCAGCCACCTCTGGGGCAACCTGACGACAGAGACGACATGGACGGAGAGCGTAGCGCACCTAGCGGTAGACGAGACACGCATTGACCCCTCCCAGGCTGTGCTTGTGGAAGCCAAAGCGGGGGACATCGTACTGCATGACGGTATGGTGTTGCACTACTCCGCGCCCAACCGCTCGCCATACCCGCGCTGGGCGATGATTCTGGACTTTATTAGCGTGCGTGCACGCTACACGGGCGAGGGACAACCGCCTTTCCCACGCCTGCGATACGCGCGCTGAGAGAGGCTGCACAGGAGGGTGAGCACGCCCCGTGAGGGCGTGCTCGCTCCCCAGACGAGCCCGCCTGTACTGGCTTGTCGCCCGGGGAGCACGCCGTGTAGAAGAGGAAGTGTGCGCTCTGCTACGGTGGGAAAGTTGAGGTCATGGAGACGCTGCGTCTACCTGCAAGCGTTCTCGAATCGGTCGAGGGCAGGTTTTGCTGCTGAGCGGGCGGAAACGAGCGTTCGGCGCGGAGGGCTATCCAAGAAAAAATGGTGGAGCAGGGGGGATTCGAACCCCCGACCTCTACATTGCGATTGTAGCGCTCTCCCAGCTGAGCTACTGCCCCACTCGCGCCAATAGTATACCGCATTTTGCTGGCGATTGCAAGCTGAGTGGAGGGCGTTAAGCAAATTGGGGGCAACAGAGCTGAGTGAGCCTTCGCGCGGCGCGCCCCTAGCAGCTGTTGGCACGATCTGACAGTAGCCGAGCAAGCCTGTTTGTCCACGCCCTGTTCCACAAGCAGAAGGGGGACTGCCTGCGCTAGCAGGTAGCCCCCCCACGAAAACGGCTCTCTCGGGTTGCCTGTGAGTTTCTGTCACCGAGGCAACCCGGTTGTTCGACGCACCATCAGTTCCCGTACAGCCCCCACAGTGGCCAGTCGCCGACCCACCTGGGCTGCTCGGTGACCGTCCACGCCATGCCGCTGGGGAAGGTATCGCGTGGGCTAGGCGTGTATTCCTGCCGGGTGGGGCACTTGGCGAGGAACTCGCGGATGTTCATCCACTTGGCGTGCCCGTCCACATAGGTGATAATGATGCCCTCGGAGTGGGGGGCGTTGTTCCTATTGAGCACGCCGTTCTGGTAGAACCAGTTCTCCCACAGATGGCGGTGCGCCATGGGATAAATGGTCTGGTAGGGTTGTGGACCAAACACGTAGTGGCGCGTTCCGGGGAAGCGGTCTTCCATCAGAATCATGGTCTCTGCAGGACGCTGCACTCCCGCCATTGTGCCGCCCAGGAACGAGTTGCGGATTTGCTGGTTCTGCAGCGGTCGGTTCCACGTGTTGAGCGCACCGGTCACATGCAGAGCCAGCGCGTAGCCGCCCTCGAAAATCTCCGCGTTCTGCTGCCAGTTCGTCGGGTCGTAGTTGCGGCTGGGGCAGAAGAAAATCTGGATGTTCTTCACGTAGGGCCAAATCCAGTACTGCCACTTGTAGTGGTTGACACGCTGTCCATATGTTGGACCGGCGCAGCCTGTCGCCGTCGGCTGGTAGGGCACTACGTTGGGCGCGATGCAATCGTCGTTGCGCGGGAAGGTTTCGTCGTAGTCGTTTACATACATCGCGATGCCCAGACCGATTTGCCTGTTGTTGGACAGACAGCTGGCTTGCCGTGCCTTATCCCGCGCTTGTGAGAAGACGGGGAAGAGAATCGCTGCCAGGATCGCGATAATCGCGATCACCACCAGCAGCTCGATGAGCGTAAAGGCGTTGCGTCTCAAATCGGTTTACCTCCTGTTACTTAGTATCTCCATGATACCCTATCGACACGGTTGAGGGGGGCAGCGCATCCCGCTTTGCCCCCCTGTAGAGGAATACGACCGTTACGGATACACTACGCCAGGGATCTGCGGGTCCCACATATCTACACTGCCGCCGCCAGGACCGACGCGCAACACGTTGACCAACACGTCCCAGTAGGTGGGGTTGTATGTCTGGATCCAGTAGTTCTGGTTGCGGTGGTCGTTGGTCCAGGTGACCTCCGGGCGGAACCACTTGACGTGCCCATCACAGAAGATGAAGTTGCTCCCATTGCTGTGGTAGATGGTCGGGTTGTTCACTGGGATGGGCGGATGGGCACTGGTAGCGCCGAGGCTGAAGTAGATACTACCGTTGCGAGCGACCGAGCCAGTAGTGCGCTGCGCCCCCTCGAACACCAGGATGGTCTGGGCGGGCTGCGCGATGGAGGCGTCCGACGCCCCGTCGAAGTAGCCCGCGCTCGTGGTGCTGCAGCCGGTGCGGGTGAAGTTCTGACCCGGGTGCGCCGCGCGCACATAGTCATTCATCACGTAGTTCTGTCCCGGCGAGAACTGGTTGTCCTGTCCGGGGATGGCATGCGGGCACGACCACAGGTTTGAGGAGGGGTTGTTGGTGCGCATCTTCACATAGGGGAAGATGCCGCCAATGTCCTGTCCCAGCCCCGTGCCTGCCGACTGCACCCAGCCGTTCTGGGGGAACTCGCATCGCCCCGTTGCCGGGTTGATGAGCCTTTGACCACCTGGTGTGGGGAACTTGCCGTCGTAGTCAGTAGCGTACATCAAAAAAGCCAGACCAATCTGCTTGAGGTTGCTGGTGCATGTCGCCTGTCTGGCTTTTGCTCGTGCCTGCGAGAAGACGGGGAAGAGAATCGCTGCCAGGATCGCGATAATCGCGATGACCACTAGCAGCTCGATAAGCGTAAAAGCGGTGCGTTTCACCTTCGAGATTCCTCCTTCATGCAGGATAGTTTTCGTATCACAACACTACGTCACCACGCTCTTCCGTACGGATACGTACCGCGTCATCTACAGGGAGAATGAATATCTTGCCGTCGCCAGGCTCTCCCGTGCGGGCATATTGCAGTACGGTTTGCACAATCGGCTCCACATCTTCATCGCGGACAATCATCTCGATTTTGACCTTCGGGGGGAGATAGATAGTGTATCCTGCGCCGCGGTAGTGTTCCCGAGATTCCTCGTTGCTTCCGCGCCCACGCACATCGGTTACCGTCATCCCGACGACGCCCAGCTCACTGAGCGCCAACTTCACTTCGTCCAGTTTGAACGGGCGAATGATACACTCGATGCGCTTCATGCCGCATATATTATACTCCACATGATAGGCTCTCCTGCCTTAACATGCCTTAACAAAAGGAGTGTTTACCCTCTTGCAAACTATCGCGTGCTCCCGCAGGCGCTTCCGCACACCACTCTTCGAGCGGCAGGGGAGAACGCCGCGAGAGGCACACAACTCTCGCTTTCGCAGGGTCGGCTCAGCTACCTGGGCACGACGGGAAGCAGGATATGACTGGGGCGCTTTGCGTCCATGTAGATGGTGTTGTGCGCAGGCCGCGAGCGTTCGCTGGAGCGGAAGGGCTCTCCTGTGTTCGGGTTGGGGTCGAAGGCAGGAGCGTTGCTCGAGGTGATGTGCACGCGGATGCGATGTCCCTTGTTGAACACGATGCTCGTGCTCCACAGGTCGATTTCGAAGCGGTAGACGGTTCCGGGCTGCATCAGCCTCTCCCGCGCGAAGCCCTCGCGGAAGCGGGCGCGCAGGATGCCCTCGCAGATGTTGAAGGAACGTCCATCGGGATACACGTCACACAGTTTCGCCACGAAGTCGGTATCGGGAGCGTCGCTGGACGCCCAGAGGATGACCTTTACTCTGCCCGTGACCTCCAGCGGTTCGGTGAGAGGCTCACTAGTGAACACCAGTACGTCGGGACGGTTCTCGATCTTGCGCTGGTCCATCGGTCCTGCAGGCAGGGTGAGGCGCGGTCCGCCCACTGTAGGTACGGGGTTTTGGGGGTCGTAAGTGTAGCTGAGCGTGCCGCCTTCTGTTGGTTTCCGCGTAGACAGGGAACGGTCGGGATGCAAGTAGAAGGGGGTCAGTGTCGCCCTTACGGGCGGCCAGCGGTCGGCGGTGCGCCACTCGTTGCCGGGCGCATTGGGGTCGGTCACGTCGCCCATCACATAGTAGGTGACCGCCGGCTCGCGGTCGACGCCGTTGTTCTCGCCCTTGAGGTAGTGGTCAAACCACTTCCACATGTTGTGCGCGGTGGTGGGCGGGTTCTTGGCGTTGGGGAAGGTCAATTCGCCCGCTTTTTCCTGGAACACGCCGTGCGTCCAGGGCCCCATCACGAGCTTCTGCTTGCCGCGCGCGCCTGGTCCGCCTCGCGTCTGCATGCCTACAAAGGCGTCGATGGTCGCCTGCGCGAAGATGTCATACCAGCCGCCGATGTGGATGGCGGGGGCGCTGGTGTAGCGGTAACGTGTGGTCATGTCGCGCTCGCGCCAGTAGGCGTCGTAGGTGGGGTGGGAGGTCCAGATTTTGAGCGCTTCAGGACTGAAGGCGCTGATGCGCAACCAGTCCTCGATCATCGCCTTGCGGAACACGCCGCCCCAGTATACCACGCCGTCATACAGGCTGGGCGCGCCGACGGTGATGTGCTGGCAGGCGATTTGTTTCGTCCCCGTGCCCGCCAGCAGGTATTGCGTGATGCCCAGGGCGGAGCCGCCCCATGTGCCGATTTTGCCGTTGCACCAGGGCTGACGCGCTACCCACTCCACCGTGTCTTCGCCATCGCGCAGCCTCCCCCAGCCGTCGGTCTCGAAAGGCAGATTCGCCCCTTCCGAGCCGAATCGCCCGCGCGTGTTCTGCACCACCATCACATAGCCTCGCCGCGCGGCGTCCTGCGCGATGCCTTCCGCCAGCTTGCGGTCATATGGGGAGCGCAACAGGATAACAGGAAAAGGCCCACTGCCCTTCGGGAAGTAGATGTCGGTCGCCAGACGTACGCCGTCGCGCATGGGCATCATGACGGTCTCCTTCCGGACGGGCTCCTCCAGCTGGCACAGGACGACTCGCACGAGGATGCCCACGCCAACGACGCACACACCTACTGTGAGTATCGCTCGCCCCCATCTTGACCAGCGCATGGACGCTGACCTCCCGTGTCGCTACTTTTGATGCGGGTTTACTTCCCCCGAAGAGGCGCTCTGGCATGAACTCTGTGGACGCGACGGAACGCATCCCTCCACTGGTCCACTGCGTGGAGGGTCACGCTCCGTCGTGACCTGTGCACACTCTCTTCTGGAGGGTCACGCTCTGTCGTGACCCTTTGCAGTGGACACAACGAGTTGCATCCCCCAAAGTTGGCGAACAAGTCTGGAGGGTCACGCTCTGTCGTGACCCTGTGTGGACGCGACGGAGCTCGTCCCTCCAGTCACGCTCTATCGTGACCTAGATAATTGGTGCCGAGCTTACAGATGCAATGGAGAGTTTCCCCCGCGCAGATCGCGCACTGCGCGCACAGGGCGCGCCACGCTAGGAAGGCTTCCGATGAGCCATTCGCCGAGTAGGGGCACTTTCCTCTCTACCGTCCCCCTCCTCCCCTAACGGGAGGAGGGGGCAGAGGTAAGAGGCTTCACGCTCTAAGGCTGGTCGTGCCACCAATACTTCACCCACACAGCATCCCACACGGTAGGCCAGGGTTTGCACAGTTCGCGGTGGGGCATGAACTTGGCGTGACCGTCCATGTACACCCAGTTTTGCCCCAGCGAGTGGCGCGTGTGGCTGTTGGGATCGATGACGGTGGCGCTGCCAGGCGGGAAGGGCAAGCCAGGCCAGCAGATGTCATGGTTGGGTGCCGAGATGGGATAATCGGGATAGTTCGCGAAAGGCGCTCGCCAGACATCCATGTCCTTGTGCTGACCATCCATGACCATCACCTTAGTCGCAGGCGAGACCACCGCTGCAAGCGGCACAGGCGGGAAGACCTGCAGGCATCCCAGCTCGCCCCGCGCTTGCGATTCCACGTGATTGGGGTTGGTCAGAGTGTACACGTTCCAGCCGTAGCTGAAGGGGCGTCCCTTGCTGGTGTCACCAGGGAAGCACATGAAGTCGGGATACGCCCAGCCCTTCCATCGACACTGCCCCCCTGCAGGCACGCTGGAGTCTGCCGTCCAGATTAGCACGCCCGTTGCCTGCGCGTTGGCGCTGTTGCACCAGAAGATGTCCAGGTTCTTCAGGTAGGGCGCGATTTTGGTCTCGATGCGGGCGTTGACGTTGCGCCGCCCGCAGGGACCGTAGTGCCCCAGAGAGCCGCCAGGGTTCGGCCAGATGGAGTGGTCACGCGGGAAGGTCTCATCGAAATCCTGCGTGTACATCAACAAGCCGAGTCCAATCTGCTTCAGGTTGCTCAGACAGGCAGACTGGCGGGCTTTTTCCCGTGCCTGGGCGAACACGGGGAAGAGAATCGCTGCTAGTATCGCGATAATCGCGATGACAACGAGCAGCTCAATCAGCGTGAAGGCACGTTTCATTCGTGTCAACCTCCTTTGGGTGTATTCGGTTCACGGCAGGGTCACTGCCGAAGAACGTCCTCAGATGCCTCGCTGGCGCTCAGCATGACAGGGAGCGCTGGAGGGTCGCGCTCCGTCGCGACCACCTAAACCCAACGGCTCGGCGGGAGCCTCGCCCTCCAAGCCCTTTGTCATTCTGAGCGAAGCGAAGGATCTCGTTGGCTCGATATAGCGAGATGCTTCGCTTGCGCTCAGCATGACAAGCAGAGAACGAAACGCCTCGCTGGCGCTCAGTATGACAAAAAGCCACCGACTATCCCCTTCGCGAGGAATCACGCACTACCAGATGCGCCTTCAACAACACCTGTTGAGGCGCGACCGATGGGTTCTCGATGCGCCGGAACAGGAACTCCCACCCTAAACGACACATCTCCGCCACCGGTTGTACGACGGTGCTTAGTGGTCGTTCCAGATACTCGGTGTCCATGATGCCGTCACACCCCACAAGCGCAACGTCGTCTGGTACGCGGATGCCACGTTCGCACAGCGCACGGTATGCGCCGATTGCCATCTCGTCGTTGAAGCAGAACACTCCATCTGGGCAGGGATGCTCCTGTAGATACTCATGCATCCGCTGGCGGGCGCTGGGGCGCGAAGAGTGTTCTGCCACGATGTACAGTGGTTCCAAGCCGGCTTGTTGCATCACTGCGGTGTAGGCGTCGTATCGTGCGTCGCCCACACGGTTGCCGTACTCGCACACGAGATAGGCGGGGCGTCGGCAACCCACCTGGAACAGATGCTGTACCGCCTCGACTACGCCCGTGTACAGGTCTACTCCCACAAAGTCGCCCTCTTCCACGTAGTACGCGCCAATGCTTACTAGCGGCGTGCGCACGGTCGGATTTGCTTCGCGATACACACGCACACAGCGGGCGGAGTCCAGCGCGATGATGCCGTCCACCTGCCACTGCGGGAACTTCTCGCAGTAGGCGCGCCAGTCGGGATGTTTCACTATGTCGGTCACGATGAGCTCGTAGCCGTAGGGACGCATCTGGTCCATCAGCAGGTTCACGACCTCGGCGTGGTAGGGAGCCAGCGTCTCCGCCCATAGCGAGATGATGTCCGTCCTACCCGTCACCAGCGCCCGCGCCACCCGGTTTGGGCGGTAGCCCATCTCGCGCGCTGTCTCCAGCACCTTCTGTCGCGTTGCTTCCGAGATAAATGCGCTCTCACGACCACTGAGCACCTTCGACACCGTCGCCGTAGACAGGTTCAACCGATGGGCAATGTCTTTAATGGTAACTCGCATCGCTCCTCCGAGAAGTAAACGATTATTAGCAAACGATTAACGGTAAACGATTAACTACTTTGTATTGTACCGCTCGTAGCGATTTTTGTCAAGGGGGAGGAGGGCTCAGAAAACTCGGGAGCGACCACAACGCTAGAGCCGCAGCGCAGCCCGCCCGCGTGGTCACGTCCTGTTACGTCCGCAGCAGCGAACGCGACGGAGCGCATTCCCTGAGGATGAGCGCCTGCAAGGAGGCAAGGGGCACACTGGACAAAACCTTAGCAGTGCAAAAGCACTGACGTGCTTCACAACAGAACCTTTCGTTCACAGTTACGCGCCTTAACGCACTTCCGCCCCGCTGTCATTCTGAGTCTACGTTGTTTGTCAAGGAGAAGCACTCACATGCTCCACTACCAGCTGTCGTGTTGGTAGTGGCGCACGTCAGTGCCCCTCTCGTCATTCCGAGCGAAGCGAAGAATCTCGTTCTCCTACGCGCAATGGAAAAACGAGATGCTTCGCTAACGCTCAGCATGACGAGATAAGGGATGCTTCGCTAACGCTCAGGATGACAAACAAGGGTTGCTTCGCATGCAGCTGACCGGCTCGGCGGGAGACTCGCGCTCTCATCTGCTGTTCATCCTGAACAAAGCGGAGAATCCCCCCATCTGCCGCAGGTCGTGCGAGAGCTTTCTCACACTCTCAGAGGCAAGAACGCCGCTTGCGAGAACCTCGTACTCTGCGCGGGCATCTGGAGGACGCAGGCATATCCATCCTACTGCTGCCCTGTCGCCTGGCTTCGTGGGAGTGCGTCGTACGACATCTTGGCGCTATACCAGAAGGCAAACCCGGCAATCAATAGCATTACCACGATGACCAGTATCATCATCCAGATGGGCATATCTAGCGCGGAAGCCTTCCCGCGCTGACCGTTTTGCGGCATCGCTACTCGCCTCCGCATCAGGGCTTCGTGAACGAAACCCTACTGAAGTCAATCATAGTATAATGGATACAGTTCCATGTGGCAAGTTTTCTCCGAAGGGGGGAGAGCCATGCCACAACCGATTTCATCGCAGCATCCGCTTCGGCAGCTGTTCAGCACACTCGTAGAGCAGGCGTTCATGCGCGTGCTACAGGAGTATGAGCCGGATGTTCTGCGGTACATGGTGAACCTGCTCACTGAATTCACGCACATGGACAACGTGTATCGCCTCCGCGATGCCCGGGGCAGGACGCTTCACGAAGTCGCCGAGATGCTGCTAGAGGGCGACGTGTTGCTCCACGCTACCTCGTTTGCGCGTGAGCGCGAGGTACATCGTCACATCGGCGACTATACCCTGTTCTGGTCGGGCGTCTACCCGGAGGCGATGCCCCGTCTGCGTCATGCTTTGAGCAAAGACGCCCTGATTGACTACGTGCAGCAAGGCAAACGGTCGTACTACATCGTGTCCACGTTTGAGGAGGGCGAGTGGCGACGCGAAGCGCCACTGTTTCGGCGCCTGTCGGAGCGCTTCGAGCTCTACATGTTCGGTCTGAACCTTGTGCGGCAGGGCTGGGAACGGCTCGCGCGTGAGCACTTTGAACGATGGCAGCACGGTCTACAGTAGCGTGCGGTAGATGTCCATAAGCTGCTGAACGTGACGCTGCAAGAGGTAGCTCTCGCGGACAACGTGGCGGGCGCGAACAGTTATCGCCTGCCGTTGTTGCTCGTGCGTCAACAGGTAATCCACCGCGTCGGCGAGCGCCTGCACATCCTGCGGTGGGGTGAGCAGCCCCGTGCGACCGTCTTCCAAGATTTCGATGGGGGCGCCTCGATTCGCCGACACGACAGCAGTGCCGCACGCCATCGCTTCGATGATTACCAGCCCAAATGGCTCTGGGCGTGTGCTGCAGTGCACCAACACGTCCGCAGAGGCGATAATTGGAGCAATCTCCTCCTGAAAGCCGAGCCAACGCACATGTGCGGTGAGGTCCTTCGCCATGGCGCGTACTTTGAGAGCGTAGCGCGGCGCGCCCATGCTCTCATCGCCTGCCAGCCAAAACACGGGAGCACGCTCAGCAGGGTAGCGCGACAGCAGTCTTCGCGCCATCTGTAGGAAGAGGTGCTGTCCCTTGAAGGGCATGAGACGCCCGACGTGCAGTACCACTGGCGCGGAGGCTGCCGTGTTGTAGCGCTGTCGCACCTGCTCGCGCTGTGGGGCTGCTAGCGGAGCGAACACGTTCACATCCACGCCATGAGGCACCAGATGCACCTTCTGCTGAAGGCGCGTACCGAGTTGGCGTGCTAGTAGATGGGAGTAAACCACCACTGCTTGCGCGTAGCGTCTGGCGACGAGGTGCAACCACATCCGCTGCCATGCGAAGGGGAACACGTCATGGATCGACCAGACCATCGGCACGCCCAGCTGGCGACAGAGTCGCCCCGCGAACCACCCCGCGCGCACTGAATAGGCGTGCACGAGGTCGCAGGAGGCGATTGCCTGCTGCAAGCTCTGCTCGTCGCAGGCGCGCAGGAGGCGGTAGGAGCGTAAGGGAGGAATGTCGATGGGCAGCACTGGCACGCCGAGGCTCAGGGCACGCTGAGCTAGATCGCCGGGCGGACAGGCGAGAACAGCCTGTATCTGCTCACGAGGGAGGCTCGCGAGGAGGCGTAGTAGGCTGACCTCCGCCCCGCCCAACCCGCCCCACTGGTTTACATACAAGACCCTCACCGCACTATCCACTCCTCGTAGGCTTGCGCAATGCGCTCGGCGGTCAAACGCCAGTCGAACTGCAGGGCGAACTCCCGCAGCCGTTCACGGTACGTGGGGTCGTCCCCTCGTTCCACGCTATGCAACACCTTCTCCGCCAAAGCCTCTACTGCCTGCGGAGGAGCACTGAGGCAAACCTCTCCTGCCCACTCGTTGAGGGCAGGCGTATCGGCAATCACAGCAGGCGTCCCGCACGCCAGTGCCTCGAGCACGGGCAAGCCAAACCCTTCGCGCCACGAGGGGAACAGCAGCACATCGCACGTCTGATACAGCAGGCGCAGCCGCGAGTCGTCCACATGGGGTTCTTCCTGCACGCACTGCGCTATTCCGAGCTGGTGCACTCGGCGGCGCAACGCAGCTGGCAGGGGTTCGCCTGCCTTTACCCATCGCACCCGATGCCCGCAGTCGCGCAAGCGCACGACAACGTGCAGTACCGTCTCGACGTTTTTGTAGGGGGCGTTGGAACCGACATGCAATACGACGAGTTCCTCTCGGCGAAAGCCCATCGCCTCACGGCATTGCTGCCGCTCTGACTCTATCAAAGGGGTATAGAAGGCAGTATCTACTCCAAGGTACACCACCTTGACCTTCTCTGGAGGTAGGAGAAACCGGTCAAGTAGTTCTCGTGCCGTAGCGTGACTGCTAGCCATCACGCCGTCCGCATGGACAAGGTCGCGCACTGTGAGCTGGTAGAGGTATCTTCCCCACCATCGACTGAAGGGGCTGCGATAGAGGCGGTCTTCCACTAGAGGTATAAGGTCATGACAGGACACCACCTTCTGCCGCGCCCGTAGGCAGGGGAGCAGAAAGCTTTCGCTGTGGTCTACGAGATGGCATATCTCGCTGGGCGGAAGGCGCATCGCTAACCGCTGTAACCACTTGCGGGTGTAGAGCACATACCATGTATGCATGAGGGACGCGGGAAGACGACAGCGTGAGCGAGCCAGGGGGCGTGGACTTACACACATGAGACGGGAAGGAAAGGGAAGGTAGTGAAGAAGCGCCTGTGCAATCCGTCGTGTACTCAGCGGGGCACCAGGATGCGCTTGGACTAGAGTGACCTGTGTAGACACCTGACGACCTTTCCACTGCATTGTGGTTTGCGATTTTGTCGCATCGCCGCTCAGCACAACCGCTGAGCCTCGCGTAGGATAGTGGTTTTCCATTTCGGCTCATGCGGGGGTTCGCCCTCCATGCATCTAGGCGGAGGCGCATCTCCCGCTGAGATGCTTCGTGCGCTCAAGATGACAGGAGGCAGGAGGGAGCGTCCCTGCTCGTCGTGCAGGCGCTAGCCTGCAACAGGCACACGGCGGACACGTCCCGTGAAGCAAAGGCGGAAGGGCTCGCTCTGCGACGTGGAAGGGACGCTTTGCCCTACGGAACATGGAGGGGAGAGTGCTTCACAGCGAGTGCTGGCACAGCGTCTTCTCACGGCAGAAAAACGAGATGCCTCCCTACCGCAACATCTATTTTCCCTTTTTCGCGGTTGGCTGATAGTTATGCTGTCTTTGAAGGCACAACCGCGTTTTTCCTGCCGAGCATTCGCCTTGTCCTGGGGGAAGGCAGAAATGGGATGTTAGGCAGGGATTGCCCTTCCGAAAAACGAATTGTGTGAAAGCGCAGCCTGTCGCCGCAGGGGGAAGAGAGTGTCTGTTGCCGAGTACGAGCA
>JANWXG010000430.1 GCA_025057335.1 bacterium
TCCCTCCAAAGGCAATCTTCACAGGGGAACGAGACGGAGGGCGCGTCTTCAGTGAGACGTGCATCCTGCGCATGGGTCACGGGTGAGACGCCCCTGCAACATCGGACGCGACGGAGCGCGTCCCTCCAGGGGCAATCGGTGTGTGCACGCTATGGAGCACGTGCCTTCAGGGCGAGCGCCTGCTGTGAATTTGTGGTCATCCCCTTAATGACCCACTGTTCAAACGCTGGACTACGATGAAGGAAAAACCTGCCTGACACAAGCGGATTTTCTCCCCCCGTAGCCCCCGATTTCCATCAGGGACAACCGCGCCTCAGCATAACCCCCGAACTCATCTGCAGCCTCCCATCTCCATCGGGCACAATCCCGCGACCAGGAGGTGTTGCCCCCGCAGGAGACCCATCGCCTCCCACAGAATCAGTGCCCATCATCTCCCGCACGGAGGCACGAAGATGTCTACACCGTACTACCAGCGCATTTCGCTTGGCAAGGCGGCAGGCTCCTATCAAGCCTTCCCCGACATCTGTCGGCTGCGCAACGGCGA
>JANWXG010000431.1 GCA_025057335.1 bacterium
CTTCTGTGGCTGCGGAACCGCCATCGTCGCTGCCGAAAAACTCAAACGCCAGTGGATCGGCATCGACATCACCCACCTCGCCATCGCCCTCATCAAGTACCGCCTCAGCGACATGTTCGGGCTACAGGAACGCAAAGACTATCAGGTCATCGGCGAGCCGACCACCGAAGCCGAAGCCCGCGCCCTCGCCCAGCAAGACCGCGACGAGTTTCAAAAGTGGGCAATCGGGCTGATTCCCCGCGCCCGCCCCTACCAGCAGAAAAAAGGCGCAGACACGGGGATTGACGGCGTGTTGTATTTTCAGGACGACCCGCGCGACGCCAAGAAAGCCCTCATTCAGGTCAAGTCGGGCAAGGTGAGCGTGAAGGATATTCGCGAGTTTGCGCAGGTGGTGAAGCGTGAGCAAGCCACGCTGGGGCTATTCCTCACGCTGGAACCGCCTACCGAGCCGATGATTCGTGAGGCAGAGCGGGAGGGGTATTACACCACGCCGTTGGGTAATCGGTTGTTGCCGCGCTTGCAGGTACGCACGGTGGGGCAGTT
>JANWXG010000432.1 GCA_025057335.1 bacterium
TTCGAGCGCGAGCTCTCGGTGCTCGCGGTGCGCGGCGCCGACGGGGAGCTGCGCTGCTACCCACCGGTGCGGAACTGGCATCGCGAGGGGGTGCTCGCGGCGAGCCTGGCGCCGGCGCCGGTCCCGCCCGCGCTCGCCCGGCGCGCGGTGGAGATGGCGGAGCGGCTCGCCGCCGAGCTGGGCTACGTCGGCGTGCTCGCGCTCGAGCTGTTCGAGCGGGAGGGCGAGCTGCTCGCCAACGAGTTCGCGCCGCGGGTCCACAACTCCGGGCACTGGAGCATCGAGGGGGCGGAGACCAGCCAGTTCGAGAACCATCTCCGGGCGGTGCTCGGGTGGCCGCTCGGCGCGACCGGGGTCCGCGGCGTCGCCCTGATGCTGAACTTCGTCGGCGAGCTCCCCGCGCGCGAGCCGCTCCTCGCCCTGCCGGGACTGCACTGGCACCAGTACGGCAAGGCGCCGCGTCCGGGGCGCAAGCTGGGCCATGCGACGCTGGTGGCGGCGGATCCCGTCCGGATGGCGGCGAGGCTCGAGGTCCTCGCCG
>JANWXG010000433.1 GCA_025057335.1 bacterium
CCACGCGCCTAGCTTCAGCACATCCAGCAGGCTGAGCTTGATGCCCACGAAGATGATGCCCAGGCGCAACAGTTTGGTCACGGCGAACTGGATGCCTGGCTGCAGGCTCTGGGGTAGGGGCAACACGTTGCGCAGCAGTATCCCCACCAGGATCGCCACCAGCACGCCCGACAAGGGGCTACTCTTGCCCGTCGGGTCGATGCCCTGCAGGCGCAGCAGCGCCATGCCAATCACGTCTGCCAGCCACAGCGAAACCAGCATGATCGCCGCAGCGACCGCCACGCCGGGCACCAGTTTGAATATCTCTTCCATGCGCCCCACCCCGAACAGAGCATGGAGCGCGCGGTTACCTGTCGCTGCATTTGCGCTCATGGTTGAACACCTCCTTCCGTTCTCTTCCTGAGAGAAGCACCGACGTGCTTCACACGACGAACCACAACTTACCCGCCCTCTGGAGGGCAAGGCTCCTGCCGAGCTGTTGGATTTCAGTGGTCGCGACGGAGCGCGACCCTCCAGAGGTGGTTTGGAGGGATGC
>JANWXG010000434.1 GCA_025057335.1 bacterium
AGCCTTTCCCGCGACGGAAAGGCTTTTTCGTTACAAAGTGAGGAGATGCTTGGCTGGCTTGCCTCTTCGGAGGGAGAGGAGCTTCTTCTCCTCCCCGCGTGCGGGGAGGCGGAGTGAGGTGCTGTTCGGCTCACCTGGGGGTTCGCCCTCCAGCCGTTCTGGAGGGGAGGCTCCCGCCGAGCCGTCGGTATATCCTGCGTGCGCGGGCATTACCCCTATCCGCGCGGGCAGATTCTGGCTATCCTCATCGCCCCGATTTCAATCGGTGGGGGAGGGTGTGTTATCCACTTCTGTTGTGACCCTCTGTGGACGCGACGGAGCGCGTCCCTCCAGGGGTGGGCTTTGCACGGACGCGACGGAGCGCGTCTGCCTATGGTGAGTGCCTGCGAGGGGCGAAGCCTCGCGCCCGGCAAAGCGCCAGTGCCTACGGGGCGTGGCGTGGTTTGCTGGAGGTCACTGCATCCCTTTTTCCCGAACACTCTCGCGATAGCTTGACACGGGCATCAAACCTGTGTAAAATAAGAAGTGCAATAT
>JANWXG010000435.1 GCA_025057335.1 bacterium
GGTGAACGTTTGGAAGGCGATGCCCGTGCCGCCTCGCCAAGGGCAGTGCAGCAAGAACGCCCGTTTGCCGTTCACCACGCCGGTAGGCAGGCAGGCAACCCCTGTCGCCTCCTCAAAGTCGCTCTGCCAGCCTGGCGGAAAGAGGCGTTCCGTCTGCCCACGATAAGCGTAACCGACGGTGTACAGCCCGATCTCGTCCAGCCGCACGACAGGCGCGTCGGGCAGAATGGGTTTCGTCTGCGAGCGGTTCTGCATCCCTTGCCTCCGTCTGCAAGAAGAGCCTTTTCTACCGGCTTCGGCGCAGGGGGGACTTCTCCTGCGTGCGGGCAGTTTTGGAGGGCGAACCTCCCGGTGAGCCGATTGGCAACGCATCAGACGGCTCAGCGGGGGTCTCGTCCTCCAGAGTGTGTGGAGGGTCGCGCTCCGTCGCGACCATGCAAACCCGACGGCTCGGCAGGAGCCTTGCCATCCGGCCTGTTGTGATTGCAGACGCCTTCTATCATTCTGAAGTCCCTGTTGTTTGTCAAGGGGGG
>JANWXG010000436.1 GCA_025057335.1 bacterium
CACGTTTACCAACACGGAGGGGCGCGTGCAACGCTTCTGGAAGGCGTTCGCCTCGCCCTCGCCCGACGTGAAGCCCGACCTGAACATCTTCGCGGAGCTGGCGGTATACCTGGGCAAGCCGATACCCGTCTTCTCAGCAGAGCAAGTGATGGAGGAAATTGGGCAGGTTGTGCCTGAATATGCCCCGTGCCGTTACGACGAGATGCCTGCGGAGGGGGTACGGGTGCGCTTCGCCCCGCGAGGGCAGGCAGCAGCGAAGGAAGAGGTTGGCGTCGGTTCGTAGTGCTGGAGGGTCGCGCTCCGTCGCGACCGTGTGGCTTGTGGTATGGGATTCTGCTTGCCCGTCATTCTGAGCGGAGCGGAGATGCTTCGCTAGCGCTCAGCATGACAACGCGGGAGGGTCGCGCTCCGTCGCGACCAACGCAGTCATTCTGAGCGAAGCAATCTCGTTTCGGCGGGGCATGAGATGCTTCGCTAACGCTCAGCATGACAAGGGAGCTGAATATCCCGTCATTCTGAGCGAAGCGAAGAA
>JANWXG010000437.1 GCA_025057335.1 bacterium
AAGGGGCTATTCCCCTCTCCTGTTGGGAGAGGGGTGGGGGAGTGAGGGCAAGATGGTAAATGGGCTGGGTAGAAGCCTTGCCATCTGTTCTTCTGAGCGCAGCGAAGAGTCTCTGGAGATGCTTTGCCTCGCTCCGCACGACAACAGGACGGCTCGGCGGGAGCCTCGCCCCACAACCTTATTGTCATTCTGAGCGGAGCGAAGAATCTCGGTCTGGCGAGATACAGAGATGCTTCGCCTTCGGCTCAGCATGACAGATTCGTCGCGCTTCCTCTGGGGACTGAAGCCCGCGCGACCGAACGGGCACGCTGGTAGTGCGCACTTCAGTGCGCTACAACGGCTTGACAAAAGTGCCCTCTCCAGGAGGCTAACAACATGATACTGCACGCGGCTCCGCTTGAATCTCCTTTTCGTCAGTGCTATACTATTATAAGCTTTAGCAACGCAAAAATCTGGGGAGGGAGCTGAAAGGATGGATGTTTATCCTTTGACGGAACAGCAAATCGCTTTCTTCCGAGAGAACGGTT
>JANWXG010000438.1:0-232 GCA_025057335.1 bacterium
GCTCCAGTCGCTGGCGAGAGCAATTGCCGAACTCGATGTGCTGTGCGCCTTCGCCGAGAACGCCATCCGCTATCGCTACACCCGCCCCGTGGTGGATTTAGAAGACCGCATCCATATCTACGGCGGACGCCACCCCGTCGTGGAACGCTTCAGCGAGAACCCCTTCGTGCCCAACGACTGCCGCCTTGACGAGAACCAGCGGTTGATTATCCTGACAGGTCCGAATATGAGC
>JANWXG010000438.1:242-526 GCA_025057335.1 bacterium
ACCTACATTCGACAGAACGCCTTGATTGTGTTGATGTCTCACATCGGCAGTTTCGTGCCTGCCGATCGCGCCGAGATTGGGCTGGTGGATCGGATTTTCACCCGCGTTGGGGCGCGCGATGAGCTTGCCACAGGGCAGTCCACCTTCATGGTGGAGATGACCGAGACCGCCAACATTCTTAACAACGCCACACCGCGCAGCTTGGTAATCCTGGATGAAATTGGGCGCGGCACCAGCACCTATGACGGCTTAGCAATCGCGTGGGCAGTGGCAGAATACTTGCA
>JANWXG010000439.1 GCA_025057335.1 bacterium
CGTAACTCCGACAAGAGCGCATCGTACTCCTCCCCGTCCAGAGGCAGGCTCACGGGTTTCCCTCGCTTCGCGGAGAGGATGATGGCGTTTGCCAGCTCCAGGCTCCACAACGCCTCCTCGCCGGGCGCTACCAGACGTTTCTCCTGCCCCCGCAGCACCCGCGCGAAGTTGCGGATAACCGCCTCGTGTCCCTCCTCTCCCTCAGGCATCTCCCAGTCCACTGCCTCCATAGCAGGGGTTTCCCACATATCCTGTGCGTGTTGCATGAACTGTCGCAGAGGAGGCGCAATGCGGAAGAGGTGCACTTGCTCGCCCTCCACCACGACCTTGCCGCTCTCGCCAACCACCTCCAGACGGCGCGTCAACGGCATCTCGTTGACGCTAACGTACAGGTAGCCGTGTGCGCCGTTAGAGTACTCCAGCAGGGCGAAGGCTTCGTCCTCCACCTCGATCTGGTGGTAGCGAGTGCGCACCTGCGCCTCCACCCGCGCGGGCATCCCCGCCAGCCAGCAGAGGAGGTCGAG
>JANWXG010000043.1 GCA_025057335.1 bacterium
GGGAGTACTGCGATTGGATAGCGGGCACAGTGATGCCCGTGGTGTGGAAGCGGCGCTACGGCAAGGGGCGCGTATTCTACAGCTCGTTAGGACACGTCGCCAAAGATTTCGAGGTACCTGAGGCGTTGGAAATCATGAAGCGTGGCATGTTGTGGGCGTCGAGGTAGAAGAGATATGTCGGAACACACCCGAATAGAAGCGAGACCACCCTCCCTCAGCGAGGTCAAACGCCAGCGCAAGCCCGTGCGCAATGTGAACGAGGAGCACGTGCGTGAACTTTCCCGAATGGAACGGCTGGCGCTGGCTGTAACTGAGCGCGTCGGCACGATGGGCTTTTTCTTCCTGATAGCTGCGTGGACCGTTCTCTGGTTGGGATGGAATACGCTCGCCCCCAAACCGTTACGCTTCGACCCGCCCACTGGCTTCGTGCTGTGGCTATTCATCTCCAACCTCATCCAGATTCTGCTCATGCCCCTGCTGATGGTGGGGCAGAACGTGCTCAGCCGTCACGCTGAACTGCGTGCGGAAAGCGACTACGAGGTGAACCTCAAAACCGAACATGAGGTGGAAGTTATCCTGCAACATCTGGAGTATCAGAATCGACTGCTGGAGAAAATTGCATATAGGCTGGAGGTGAAGAATGATACCGATGCCACGAACGCTTAAGGTAAGCATACTGCTAACCGTTCTGTGCCTCTTGTCGACCAGCTGCCAACGTCAGCAGCCTCCTTCGGTTTCACACCAAATCGCGAACATGAGCGAGGCAGAAGCCAAAGCGAAGCTGGAGCAGTACTGGCAGCACGCTAAAGAGGAAGTCTACAAGAGCGTGCCTGAGCTGCTTGCCCAGGACCAGACAGAACTGGAGCGCGGATTAAAGTATAAAAAGTTCATGCATGGGGACCGAACGAAGAAGTGGATTGCGCTCACCTTCGACGATGGTCCCCACCCCGAGTACACTCCGCGCCTCCTAGACATCCTGCAGAGGTACAACGTACGCGCCACTTTTTTCGTGGTAGGCAAGATGGCAGAAAAGCACCCTGACCTTCTGCGCCAGCAGGCACAGGCTGGACACAGCATCGGCAATCATACCTATCACCACGTGAACCTCACCCGCATTCCCCCTGCAGACGTGGCTGCTGAGATTAAAGCCTGTGGCGAGGTCATACAATCCATCACTGGAAAAGCTCCCCATCTGTTCCGTCCGCCAGGTGGCGACTATGACCGAAACGTTGCAGAAGTGGCGGAGGCGTTAGGATACTGGATAGTGCTGTGGACAGACGACCCCGGCGATTACGCAAAACCACCTGAGAAAGAGCTCCGGCAGAAGCTTTTCTCGCGTATCAGTAACGGCGGGATTATCTTGCTACACGACGGCGTCGAGGAGACCATCGACTTACTACCCGACCTCATTGAGTACCTGCAGTCGCAGGGATACAAGCTGGTTACCATTGATGAGATGCTCCCAGCAGATTCACGCTGAATACGCTACTGCATGAGGAGCAGCTATCGATTGATTACATCCGTTACAGCCAGAGACGTCTGTCTAGGCTGCGATACTGGATGGCTTCCGCCACGTGGGGCAGACCGATATGCTCCTCGCCTGCGAGGTCAGCAATCGTACGCGCCAGTTTCACAATGCGGTCGAACGCGCGGGCGCTGATGCCCATCTGCTGGCTGGCTTGTCGCAGTATCGCCTTCACCTCCTCCGAGAGTGGGCAGAACTGGCGTATCATACGCGCTGTCATCTGCGCGTTACATCGCACAGGGGTTCCCTCGAAGCGCTGTTGCTGAATCTGTCGCGCTCGCACCACCCGCTCACGAATAGCTGCAGAGGGTTCGCCCGGTTGGGTGCGCAACAGGTCATCAGGAGTGAGGCGAGGCACCTCGATGTGGATATCGATGCGGTCTAATAGCGGTCCCGACACCCGCTGTTGGTACTTGCGAATTTGCGTGGGCGAGCAAGTGCAGCCATGCTGTGGGTCGCCGAAGTAGCCGCAGGGACACGGGTTCATAGCGGCAATGAGCATAAAGCGGGCAGGATATGCGATGCTGGCTTGCACGCGCGCGATGCTCACGATGCCGTCCTCCAGCGGTTGACGCAGAACCTCCAGCACCTCACGACGAAACTCTGGCAGCTCGTCGAGGAAAAGCACCCCGTTGTGCGCCAGGCTCACCTCTCCCGGACGGGGCACACTGCCTCCTCCCACCAGTGCAGCGTTGCTGCTCGTGTGGTGCGGCGCGCGAAAGGGTCGTGTGGTCAACAGTCCCGTGTTAGGAGGAAGTAAGCCAGCCACACTGTATATCTTGGTGATTTCGATGGCTTCATCTACCGTCATCGGAGGCAGGATGGTGGGCACTCGTCGCGCTAGCATCGTCTTGCCCGAGCCAGGCGGACCGACCATCACCACGTTGTGTCCTCCCGCAGCAGCGACCTCCAGGGCGCGTTTGACGTGATGTTGCCCTTTCACGTCGGCGAAGTCTACCTCGTACGGGGGTGGTTGGCGTAGCAGCTGCTCGGGGTCGTCGCGCAACGGAGTGATGCCATCGCGCGTGTTGAGCAGGGCTACTGCCTCCGCCAAGCTCGCGACGGGATAGACCTCCATGCTGCCCACAACCGCCGCTTCGGGCGCGTTGGACGCGGGCACAATCATGCGCCGGACGCCCCGTTCACGGGCGTGGATAGCAGTGGGCAACACGCCTGTCACGGCACGCACCGTGCCGTCCAAGGAGAGCTCGCCGATGATAAAGGTCTCTTCCAGCCACTCTGCATCTACCTGCCCCGCCGCCGCCAGAATGCCGATGGCGATAGGCAGGTCGAAGGCAGGTCCTTCCTTGCGTAGGTCAGCAGGAGCCAGGTTGATGGTGATACGACGCAGGGGCCAGTGTAGACCAGAGTTGCGGATAGCCAGACGCACGCGGTCAATCGCCTCCTGCACAGCACGGTCGGGGAGACCAACGAGGGTAAAACCGGGCACGCCGCCCGACTGCATGTCTACTTCCACTTCGACTGTATGCGGTTCAATTCCGTGCACAGTGCCCGAGAGCACACGAACCAGCAACTCTTGCCTCCTGAAGCCAGTGTCTCACCTTCGCGCTGGCGTTTTTTCCAGCCATTCCGACAGTGCCTGTCGCATCGCAGGGGCAAGGCGAGTGAACTCCAGCCCCACTCGGTAGACCGCAGGCACCCTGTCGACGACGACATCGCCAGCGCAGACCACTCGTGCCTGCCCAGTGAGGGTCAGGTTCGCCCTAGACAGGGTTAGATGGAAAGCCGCTTCTTCTCCCACAGGAGGCGCCTGTGGCAGCAGCACAGAAAAGCCGCCGCGGCTCAGGTCATACAGCTCCCCTGTAAGAGTCAAAGGCGCCTTCTCCCGCTCCCCTTGGGGCGAAAACACAAGGCTCACTTGTCCTTCTTCTGCAACGCGCTGATGTCGGCGGCGCTGCAGACGGCGGATAGAAATCGGTTTGCTGAGATACAGTGCTAATCGCGGTGTCGTGGCTAGCTGGACACGAGCACGAAACTGATACACGCCGTCCCCCCGCGCAAACTGTACGATAGCCACCCCCTTCGACAGCGCCTGCATGTCCAGTGCCGCTACAGGAGGTTCTACCTCCAGCAAGCGGTCGTCCTGCCAGAGCACCCGCGATGCATAGGCGTATGAAGATTCCCCTGAACGCAGGTCAACTATCACCTTCTCGCCGTTTTGCAACAGCATGTGTGCTCCCGTCGCCAGAGAAGCCGACCGCACCTCGCGCCACACCAGCTCGGTGAAGGAGTCGAGGTCGAACGGTTTCTGCAACACGGCGTTCGCTCCCAGCTGCACTGCTTGCTCGTGGAGCGCTGCATCATCGAAGGCAGTAATCAGAATGCAGGGCAACCTAGAGTGTTCCTTGCGGATTTCGCGCAATACCTCTACTCCTCCCTTGCGCGGGAGCCGAACGTCCAGCACGACAACGTCCACGGGCTGCGAGCGGACGATTTCCAGAGCCTGTACGCCATCGTGCACTACGATACACTGTAGACCGCTTTGCTGTAGTCTGGCGCACAACACTCTGCATAGGTTCACCGAGTCATCTGCTACGAGCACACGAGCAGCGGGCACCTGAGCCTCCCCTTTCCGTTTCGCACAGACCTTCATTACAGTTTGGCGAACGCATATACAATACCAGCATTTCGCGCCCGTTTCCTTTCTCCGTGGGGCACTCCATCTCATATACCTGCAAGTTCCGTGCCATTGCGGGCGGATTTGAGGGCAGCGGGCAAAAATTTCTCGATTTTTTATGCCGCAGTAATCGATCTGGGCAACAGGTCAGGAGTAAGCCACTCCGCGTCGGGGTCAGCAAGCACCACCGCGCGTTCGATAGTGTTTTCCAGTTCACGCACGTTGCCCGGCCAGTGGTAGCGCATCAGCGCTTCCAGCGCCTCAGGGGTCGCCGCCTGCAACCGCCTGCCGTTTTCCTCGTTATATCGACGCAGAAAGTGTTCCACGAGCAGTGGGATATCCTCCCGGCGCTCGCGCAAGGGCGGGAGGTAAATCTCGATGACGTGCAGACGGTAGTACAGGTCTTCTCGGAAGGTCCTTTGCTCGACCATCTGTTTGAGGTCTTTGTTGGTCGCTGCGATAAGCCGCACGTCTACCTTGATGGTCTTGTTGCCACCTAGTCGCTCGAACGCATGCTCCTGCAACACCCGCAGCAGTTTCACCTGAATGGCAAGGCTCACCTCTCCGATTTCATCGAGGAACAAGGTGCCCCCATGTGCCAGCTCGAAACGTCCTTGCCTCTGCGTGGTGGCTCCTGTGAAGGCGCTCTTCTCATGTCCGAACAGTTCGCTCTCCAGCAGGGTTTCTGGCAGAGCAGCACAGGACACGGCGATGAAGGGTCCCTTCGCCCTGCTACTGTTACGGTGGATGGCTTTTGCTACCAACTCCTTGCCTGTGCCGCTCTCCCCACGGATGAGCACAGTGGCATTGCTGGAAGCAACCTTCCGAATCATCTGGTATACCTCCTGCATCGGTGCACTGTTACCCACAATGCCACTCAGGTCCAGCGTATCGCTCGGTTGCTGCGAGGGTTGCGCCACCTGTTGCGTTTGGCGATACTGTTCCGCTGCGCTGTCCACTTTCGCTTTCAGCTCTTCGAGGTCGACAGGCTTCTCAATGTAGTCTATCGCCCCATTTTTCAACGCCTGAACTGCTGTACGAACGGTCGGACGCGCCGTAATCAAAATAGCTCTGGCATTCGGATGCATTTGGAGTATCTTCTGTAGCAGTTCCAGACCATGCATCGCTCCTGGCAGAATCAGGTCGATGATTGCTAAGTGTATGGGCTGTTGGGAGGCGAGTTCCACAGCCCGCTCGCCATGCTCAGCGGTCAGCACGTGGTAGGTCTTGGAAAAGTGCGCCTCTAGAGCGCGCCGATGTCCTGCCTGATCCTCGACAATCAGCAGAGTCAGCGGTTCTGCTTTGCCTGTTGTTGACTTCGCCATATCCGCCATAACCTCCACAAGAACAGTTTTACTCGTCATTGAAATTATAATTCTGGCAAGAAGGATTGCTCTTCCCCTGGCTCCATCTGCAGTGAACGCGGCTTCGGTTGCACGGGAAGAAGAAGACGGAAGACGGTGCCCGCTCCTACCCAGCTCTGCACGCTAATGGTACCGCCGTGGCTCTCTACAATTTTTTGTACGTTAGCCAGCCCCAGTCCCGACCCCTTGGCTTTGGTGGTGAAGAAGGGGGTGAAGATGCGGTCCAGATTCTCTGGAGGTATCCCCACCCCGGTGTCGCGCACAGAGATGCTCACCATATCCCCCGGCTCGGGCTGAGCACCGATAGTGAGCACGCCTCCCTTTGGCATAGCTTGCACAGCGTTGATGATGAGATTGCGCAGAGCCTCCTTCAACTGAGTGGGGTCCGCCTGAATGGGGAACGGTACCGCTACCTCTACTTCCACCCGAACCCCCTGCTCTTCCATGTACGATTGCATAAACTGCACAGTACTGTGTATTAAATCGGGCAGTTTTACCTCCTGGAAAACGGGGTCAATCGGACGCGCGAAGCGTAGGAACTCAGTGGTTCTGGTGTTGAGCGTGTCCACCTCGTCGATGATGATATCTAAGAACTCGCACAGTTCGGGATTGCCAGAGTATTCACTGCGTAGGTGTTGCGCTGAGGCGCGGATAGAACTCAGAGGGTTACGCAGCTCGTGGGCGATCGTCGAGGCGAGCTGCCCCACAGCTGCCAGTTGACGAATGCGCTGCACTTCCATTTCCATCCGCACCTCGTGTGTGATATCCTCAAAGATACACACTACTCCTTGCACAGAACCATTCGGGGCACGCAAGGGGGAGCTTTCCAGATTCAAGTACATCTCGCCACGTTGGTAAGGATGCACTGCACACTTGAAGCGCGAGTGCCGTTCCCCTGTACGGAAGGGGAGACGAATCAACTCCAGAAGCATCTCCTTCTCGTCCTGCGGCAAGTAGAAGTGCGCAAACAGGTCTTCCAGCTTGTATCCCAGTGCTCTATCGTACGGAATGGTGGTGATACGCTCAGCAGCGCGGTTCCAGGTCAGTATCACCTCGTCCCTGTCGATACTTATCACTCCGACGCCAATGCTGCTCAGCAGGTTGCGCGTATACTCCCACAGGTTGTGTAGTTCGTTGTAGCGTCGGTCGAGGTCATGGTAGAGACGGGCATTCTCGATAGCCATGCCTGCTTGATTGATGAAGGTAGTGAGCAGCTGGATGTTCGCCTGGTCAATCGGGCGTGCCGAGGGCTTGTTATCGGCAACTACTACCCCGATGACCCGGTTGCGAGCTAAGATGGGAGCGACTAGAAACGCATTCGTGCCCAGCATCCTACCGAACCCCCGCACGGGTTGACTGGAACGCTGTGCGTCCTCTACAAGGATGAGCTCCTTATTACGCACCGCCATGCCAATCACCCCATCTGCCACGCGAATCGGGGTGTTCCCGAGCGTTTCGGGGCGATAGCCCCGCACCGCGCGAGGCGTCGCTAGCTTCCCCGAATCGTCCAGCAAGAAGATGGCGCAGCGGTCAAAGCGCACGGTCTCTACGATGCCATCGGCTGTCTGCTGCAGGATCCGCTCCAAGTCTAGGGTGGAGCTCACGACAGTGCTCAGTTCGGAGAGCACCGACAGCTCGCGCACACGATGCTTGAGAGCGCGGTAGAGCTGAGCGTTCCTGATAGCGGAAGCTGCTTGCATGGCAAACACACTGAACAGGCGTAGGTCTTGGTCTGTAAAGTGAGGAGCAGGCTTCCGACGATGGATATTTAGCACTCCGATGACACCGCTCTGGTTATCGCGTAGAGGCACGCATAGGGACACCTCGATGTCGTCTCGGTAGGGAACGTCCTCTCCTGCCAATCGAGGGTCCTGGCGCGGGTCGGTGATGACCATTGCCTCGCCGCTAGCTGCTACCCTGCCCGCAATGCCATGCCCCCAAGGCACGCGCGTTTGCTCGATAACGGTCTCAGGCAAACCATAGCTGGAGCGGATGACTAGCGTCTTCGTATCCTCCTCTAACAACATCAGCGAACACGCCTGCGCTTCCATCACTTCCGCTGCCTTGCGCGTAATGAGGTCGAGCAACACCTGTAGGCTGCCTCCGGCCATGGCCTGCCCAATTTCATACAGCGCCGTGACCTCTTGTAGACGCTTTTCGTTATGCCTCTGCACCTGATACAGAGAGGCTTGCGCCTGCAGGTGCTCCGTTGACAGACGCAGTAGGGTCAGCCATGCCTGCAGCGCCTCCTGAGCAGGATCGGACAACGGCTCCGTGGTCAACACACTGGCGACGTACACGGTCTCGCAGGTATGCGTCGTGAAGGGATGCAGCCACAGGTAGCAACAGTCCAGATGGGTAAGGCGCTGTTGGCTCGCTTTCGCTGCCGAAGCCACCTCTGCCATCAACAGGTTCGCAGAAAGATGGTCTTCCGAGGGGAGGCGCGGCACCGCACTTAACAACATGACCTGCTGCGTGCCTGTCTCCACCCTCCACACAGCCACCTGTACCGCTTTGAACTGTTGCTGTGCTTCCGCCAGCAACATCTCGTGGACGCTATCTGCTGTGCGCAACGACATCTGTTGTACGAGCCGCCGAACAAAGGCGTCGTACATCTCGCAAGAATGCGACGGCTGTCCCATTGCGATCAACCTTCTTTGACCTACACACAGCCTCTCGCCGCTACTGTCCGCTTGCGTACCGTGAGAAGATAGTCACTTCGCCGCGACAGTAACCTGCGAGGGTGTGCCTTGAGTGTCTCCTCCCTACTTCCCTTTCACAACGGTGTTTAGGATAGCGCTGAAACGGTCCCCCTACTTCTGGTCTTCCAAACACAGCGACGAGTGCTCACACCTTCAGCTAGCAGAGTAGAACGACAGGGAACGCTCCCTCTGTTCACGATATCTCCCTTTCCCGTTGTTCCGCAAATGCCAGATACTCCGACACAACCTCTTCTGTGGGACCGTCTGCCATCACCTGCCCCTGATGTAGCCACACCACACGGGTCGCCACCTGACGTACCTGATTCATGTCATGTGACACTAATAAGATAGTTCTTCCTTCCTTCTGAAACTCCTGTATCTTGCGCAGGCACTTGTGTTGAAAAGCCTCATCTCCTACAGCCAACACCTCATCCATCAGGATAATCTCGGGGTCGGTGTGTACCGCTACAGCAAACCCCAAACGCAACACCATGCCAGAGGAGTAGGCACGAATGGGAGTGTCAATAAACTCCTCTAGCTCCGCGAAGCGCACGATAGCAGGTAACCGCTCCGCTACCTGCTGGCGCGTCAACCCCAAAATGATGCCGTTGAAGTAGACGTTTTCCAGCCCCGTCAGGTCGGGGTGAAAACCAACACCCAGCTGCAGCAGAGGCGCTACCCGCCCGTTGACGTGCACCGTGCCTGCGCTAGGGCGTATCACACGGGCGATAATCGCCAACAGGGTTGACTTGCCACTGCCATTCACCCCAATTAAGCCAACCGTCTCCCCCCGCCAGATGGTCAGATTCACATCCCGCAGCGCCTGGTGTAGCTCTATCCGCCGACGGTAACGGAACATCGAGAGCAGAATCCCCTTCAGCGAGGAGTACGGCTGATGGGATAGACGATACGTCTTAGATACATGTTCCAGCACAATTGCGGGCTCTTTCATGGCTGCTCCGCGAAGTCCCACTTGCGCTTGTTGAAGAAGGCGTACCCTGCCGCGAAGGTCAGCGCCGAAACCATACACGCCGTTGCCAGCAACCCCCAGTCCATCGGCAAAGCGGTAAAGCTCTGCTGCTGCACAGCGCCCACCTGCTGCACCGTAATGGGCGGTAGTAGAACCTTGCGATACGCCGTCATCAGCATAGCGATGGGGTTCAGATGGTACACCACATATACCCACCGCTGCCACTCTGGCGAGACTAGCTGGGCGTGGTACACCTGCTCGGAGAAGTAAATGACGGGCACCAAGTAGAACATCAGCTGCAAGCCGATGCTGACGATGTACTTGGTGTCCTCGTAAAACACGTTCAGGCACGAAATGAATAGGCTCAACCCCGCGATAAGCAGGGTCTGAAAGAAGACCAACACAGGCAGCAGCGCGACACTGGGCAATAACGGAGCGCCGACGTATCCCAACAGGTACACAAAGAACACCACGAGCGCTAACAGGAAATGCACCAGATTCGCCAGCACCGCCGCAAGCGGTAGCACCTCCCGAGGGAAATATACTTTCTTCACCAGCTGTATCTGCGCCAACACAGATTGGGAAGAGTCTAGCAAAGCCGTTTGAAAATACATCCAAGGCAAAAACGCTGCCAGCACATACGCCGAGTAGTTAGGGATCGCCATGCCCATGACGCGCTTGAAAACGATAGTGAGCACCGCTACGGTCACTAGGGGCACAATCAGCGACCAGAAGAAGCCGAGGTACGAGTTTTTGTATCGCACCCGCAGCTCACGCAGTACGAGCGTCCAGAGCAGCTCTCGGTAGCGATATAGTTCGCGCAGGGCGTTGAGCATATCCCTCCACAGCCTATGTCTTCGTAGGCGGAGATGAATGACGATATCTTCGAGCTCATTATAACAACCGTTGTACCTGCCGTCAAACAACACGGGACACGAGGACAAAGGCGCCTATCCCAGTAGGGAACCCGCGAGGGGCATGCATGTCATCGCAAGCGAGCCCCTGTGGGAAGGTGCAGAAGATTCAGAAGCGCCCCACACGCAGTAGCAAGAGGCGCTTCCTGATTCTAAGGTCTCACCCAGCTACTGCATGTAGTGATGGAACAGCGCCAGGCATTCCCTCAGCTGCTCGCGAATGGGGATATGCTGCGGGCAGTGCTGCTCGCACTCACCACAGTCGATACAAGCGTCCGCCTTCCTTCCCTTTACCCAGCGCGAGCCGATGGCATGGTAGTGCTCGTGGGCGTAGTCCTTCAGACCGTACACGCGGTAGTAGTTCATTGCCTCGAAGATTCGCGCGATGTTTACCTGCTCAGGGCAGTGGGGCAGACAGTAGCCGCAGCCCGTGCAGTAGAGATCTGCCAACCGTTTGTTCTCGTCCATCGCAGCGTTGATAGCGGCGACCTCCTCAGGGCTCAACGGAGCCACGTTGGAAGCTACCGTTGCGTTCTCCTCCAGTTGCTGTAGCGTGTTCATTCCCGACAGAGCACAGTCCACATTCCTGTTCGCCAGCACGAAGCGCAACGCGAGCTCCGCGCTGCTGTGTACGCGAATGCCTAGTCGCTCGGCGGTCTCGCGCGGCAAACCGGCTAACCTGCCTCCGCCTACAGGTCCCATTACCACTGTGCCCAACCCCTTCGCCTTCGCGTAGGCGAGCGCCTCCTCGTTGCTGCGGTCGAGCAAGTTATACTGGCAGAGCACGGAGGAGAAGATGCCTAGGTCAATCAGGTGTATCATCGCCTCAGGCTTGTCGTGGAAGGAGAAAGAGATGTGCCGAATGAGTCCCTCTTCCTTGGCGCGCAATGCCTCGCGAAGGAACTCCTCACGTCGTTCATGCGTCAGAAACCACTCACCGATGCCGTGAAAGTGGTAGAAGTCGACGTAGTCGGTATCCAGTTTGCGCAGCTGCGTCTCCAGCAGCTCGCGGTAGCCCTTCTCGTTGCCGATAGGATACTTTGTCGAGACGTATACCTTCTCCCGCCAGCCCTTGAGCGCCTTGCCAACCACGACCTCACTCTGCCCGTCGCAGTAGAACCAGGCAGTGTCCACATAGTTGACCCCCAGCTCGAAAGCGCGATGCAGCAAGGCGATTGCCTTCTCCTCGTCCACCACACGCTTACCCTCCACCTCGGTCATCGGCAAGCGCATCGCGCCGAAGCCCAGCCGCGAAACGCGAACACCTGTGTTGCCGAAATCGCGGTATTGCATATCCTTCACCTCTGGTATGCTGTCAGATAATGCACTTGCACTCAGATGAGGCTCGCTTGTCATGCTGTGCGGATTAGCGCGACCTGCGCTAGCAGGTTTTTCCTCATCTGTAGCCTACCCAGGAAACGCTAGGCTACACGAAACGAGATGACTAGCTCACTACTTTTATTATACATACTGAATACATTGATTACATCAAGCAGATAACGCTGAGAGAATCAAAAGGGAAAGTTTGCCCGCGTTTGACCCTGCGGGAGATGTATGGTAATATGCAATCGGGAGACAGCGTTCACAGAGCGGGCACACCTCGTACTCTATGTCACTTGGAGGAAGGTTGTCCATGCGCACTTTTCTGGTTCTGGGCGTGTTGCTGTGGGGACTGGCGCACGCTGTTCATCCTGCGCCTGACTCCACGTTGCAACGGGAGATCGAGGAGCTGCGAGCGCAGATTCAGCAGATGAACACACGGTTGCGCGAGCTGGAGCAACGGCTCGCGGAGCTGGAAGCTCAGCAGACGGCGCCCACCCCGCCTGCGACTAACCTGCCCCAAATCAGCGTTGTGGCGAACGGTGGCGTGCTGTTTCAAGACCGCAAGCGTGACGACCGCCGCAACCGATACCAGCAGGACGAGATCGAGGTCGCCTTCCAGAGCTTTGTCTACCCCAGCATCCGTTTCGATGCGATAATCGCCTTCGACAGGGAGGAGGATTTTGCCGCTTCGATCGAGGAGGCGTACGCCACAGTGATTCAGCTGGGCAACACGCCGCTGGGGGCAAGGTTGGGCAGGATGCGTCTGCCGTTCGGGCGGGTGAATCCGATTCATCCGCACCAGCTGCTTTACCGAGATTACCCACTGCCTGTGCTGAACCTGCTAGGGGGGCATGGCGCGCTTTCCAATGGGGGTGTGCTGAAGTACTTGGTGCCGTCGGACAAGCTCTTTGCGGAGCTGCAGGTCGGGCTGTTTACTCTGGATGACCATGCGGCGCTGGGCGTGCCCCATGCGCACGAGCACGTTCACACGCACGAGGAGGGAGAGCACGGGGAACACGACCCTGCTGCGCTGGGCGCGCAGGGGGAGCTGTTGCGCCTGGCAAGGCTTACGCTCGCCCCTGTGCTGGGACGCGACAACGAGCTGGAGGTCGGGCTTTCTGGGCTGACCACCTGCGCCCGCAACGGCGACCAGCTGCGTCTGCTGGGAGTGGATTTTCAGTATCGTCGCTTCTTCGGGGCGGCGCAACGCCTCTTGCTGGCAGGAGAATGGCTGCAGCATCGGCGCGAGCAGGCGGGTAATCGCGTAAACCGTGAGGGCTATTACCTGCTCGCCTCCTACAAGCCCGACCGCTACTGGGAGTATGGGCTGCGCTACGACTGGTCGCGGCGCGCCTTCCTGAGTGCAGACGAGGACGTGCAGGGCGCCGACAGGGCGCTGAGCGCCATACTAACCTACCGCCTCAACGAGCAGTCCTTCCTACGCCTGCAGTGGCGCAACCTCAAGCCAGCGGATGACAGCGCCCGCAACGAGCTGATGTTGCAGCTGATGTTCGGCTTCGGCCCGCACTCTCATCCGCTGGAAGGCACTCAGTAGGAGGCAAAAGGATGACGAAGCGGACTGTGCTGACCCTTCTGTGGGTGCTGGTGAGCCTACCTGCAGTGGCACAAGTGCGGGTGGTGACGACCTTCACCGACCTGGCAGACCTCGTGAAGCAGGTCGGGGGCAATCGTGTGCAGGTGAGCGCGCTGGCGCGTCCGCAAGACGATTTTCACCTCGTCACGCCGCGTCCGAGCATGGCGCTCGAGCTGTCTCGTGCCCGACTGTTTGTGCGCGTGGGCATGGACTTAGACCTGTGGGCGGACGACCTGCTGACCGCTGCACGCAATGCGTCCATCCTGCGTGGCGCGTCGGGATACGTGGACTGCTCTGTGGGTGTGAAGAAGCTGGAAGTGCCCACTGGGCGTGTGGACCCCTCCATGGGCGACATCCATCTCTACGGCAACCCGCACTACCTGTTCGACCCCGTCAACGCCAAGGTGGCAGCGCGAAACATCCTAGAGGGGCTGAAGCGCGTAGACCCTGCCCACGCAACGGAGTATCAGCAAAACTACGAAGCCTTCGCGCAGCGAGTGGAAGAGCACCTGAAACGCTGGCAGCAGGCGCTAGCTCCTTACCGGGGAGCGCCCGTCGTGGTATATCATAAAAGCCTGACCTACTTCTTGCAGCGGTTTGGCTTACAGGAGCTGGCGACGGTCGAGCCCAAGCCAGGCATCCCGCCCTCGCCCGGGCACCTGCGCGAGGTGGTACAGCGCATGAAGAGCGCTGGATGTCGGGTGATACTGGTCGAACACTTCCGTCCGCGCCGCTTTGCGGAGGCGGTGGCGCGGGAGGCAGGGGCGAAGGTGGTGGTGCTGCCCGTTGCAGTGGGAGCAGAGGGCACAAGCAGCTACCTCCAGATGGTCGACACTATGGTCAGTCGGGTTGCAGCGGCGCTAGCGGGAAGGTGACAGTCTCGGAAATGCCTCATCCCATCCAGCATCACAACGAGAACACGAAGGGAACAACCACCGCGCAGGAACCGCTCGTGCGCTTCCAAGGCGTGCAGCTAGGTTACGGACGCCAGACGGTGCTGGAGGATATCCATCTGGACATTTTCCCGGGCGATTTCTTCGGTTTGGTTGGACCGAACGGCTCAGGCAAGACCACACTACTGCGTTGCCTGTTGGGTATTTTGCCTCCTCTGAGCGGGCAGGTGGCTCGCGCGACAGGTTTGCGTGTCGGCTACGTGCCGCAGCGCGAAGTGCTAGACACGCTATTTCCCCTCACAGCGCTGGACATCGTGTTGATGGGGCGTTACCCGCATGTGGGATTGCTCCGTTCCCCGCGCCGGCACGACCGCGAGGTGGCTTTGCGCTGCTTGCAGCAGGTGG
>JANWXG010000440.1 GCA_025057335.1 bacterium
CCGCGCTGGAACACGCGCGCGCGGGCAAGGGACCCGTGCTGATTGAGTGCGTGACTTACCGTTTGCAGGGGCACGCCGACCACGACGAGACGCGCGCCCGTCAGTACCGCCCTGAGGAGGAGATTCTGATGTGGGAGCAGCGCGACCCGCTGCCGAGGTTCCGCCAGTATCTGCTGGGCACGGGGCAGTTCACTGAAGCCGAGCTGCCTCAGCCGCCTGCCGAGGTGGTGGAGGAGATTCAGCGCGCGATTGACTACGCCATCAGCCGCCCGGACCCTGAGCCGCACACGGCGTTGGAAGACATCTATGACGAGAGCGCGGGGGTGTCCAAGTGAGGGAAGTGACCTTTCTGGAGGCAATCCGCCTCGCGATGTGGGAGGAGATGGAGCGCGACCCGAATGTGTTCATGATTGGCGAGGACATCGGGCGCATGGGCGGCGCGTTCGCGGTGACCGACGGCTTCTATAAGCACTTCGGGCCCGACCGCGTGATTGACGCGCCCATCTCCGAGACGGCGATTATCG
>JANWXG010000441.1 GCA_025057335.1 bacterium
CAGCCCTGCACCACCGAACAAACCGATCTTGCCGCCCTTGTTGAATGGGCACAGCAGGTCGATCACCTTCAGCCCTGTCTCCAGAATCTCGGTTTTGACATTCTGCTCTTCCAGCGGCGGCGCGGGTTTGTGGATTGGCGCAGACTGCTCCGCCTGCACGGGACCGCGCTCGTCAATCGGCTCGCCCAGCAGATTGAACAGCCTGCCCAGCGTCGCACGCCCGACGGGCACCTTAATCGGTGCGCCCGTATCAATTGCGTCCATTCCGCGCACCAACCCGTCTGTGGACGACAGTGCAACGGTACGCACGATGTCGTCACCCAGATGTTGTGCCGCCTCACAGGTCAAATCGATGCCGCGCGCTTCGTCCTTGATTTTGATGGCGTTATTGATGGCGGGCAGCTCGCCGTCGGAGAACCGCACATCAACGACGGGGCCCATCACCTGAACTACCTTACCGATATTCGCCATAGTCGCCTCCTTACTTGCGTTCGCAAAACTGTGCCCGAGCGCACAGGAAAAG
>JANWXG010000442.1 GCA_025057335.1 bacterium
GTCAGCGAAGCATCTCTTTCCAGCGGAAGAGGAGATTCTTCGCTCCGCTCAGAATGACAGGAGGCGCACTGACGTGCGCCACTACCAACATGGAGCGCTGGCGCAAAGACACGCCTGACCAACCCTGGCTTGTAGTGAAGCACGTGAGTGCTTCCTTCTGACAAACAGAATAGACTTTAGCATGACAACAGAGCTGGAGGGCGAGGCTCCCGTCGAGTCGTTACAGCGCACTGACGTGCGCTACTACCAACGCTCTCGCTCGTCGTGCCAGATTCAGCCTGAGGGAAATGCATCAGGAAAGTGTCTCGGGAAGGGAACCTTCCCTGCGCTCAGAAGGAGGAGCGGCGTGAGCGCCGTCGGCGGTCGTACCAGCCCCACAAACGCGCCCACACTTCCTCCAGATGCCAGCGCAGCAGGAGCAAGGGGTTGTCTAGGCGTGCGCGCTCCCGCCACTGCAGCCGACGCGCCGCCTCGATCGCGGAGCGCACCGTTGCGGGGTCCGTGCTGAAGTGCCCTCGCCAG
>JANWXG010000443.1 GCA_025057335.1 bacterium
GACCCTGCAGAGGTTGCCTTGGAGGGATGCGCTCTGTCGCATCCGCAGACGTGGGAGAGGGCGTGACCTCATCTGCTCTAAGAGGGCGAGGCTCCCGCCGAGGCGTTCCCCTGTCATGCTGAGCCGAAGGCGAAGCATCCGTATTTGTTGTGCTCAGCGTGACAGTGTGTTGAGAGGCACTCTCAACACCCTGCCAGCGTACCCCCTGCACAACGGCAGGAAAACTTCTCTTCCACACCAAAACGTGCGTCGACAGCCGACAGGTTCATGGAGCAGATGAATGGAACACGCGAACGCGCAGATGCTCGCCGCGATAGCGCTCTTCTCGTCGCTCATCCTGTGGAAAATCTTCGCCGCACGACGGGGAAGGGGAGGATACATCCGCCGCATCCCCGGTCTGAACGAAATCGATGAAGCCATCGGGCGGGCGACGGAGATGGGGCGCCCGATGATTTTTCATCCAGGCGTGGGCGAGGTGCAGTACGTGGGCACGCTGGCGGCGCTTGGTGTGCTGGGCTA
>JANWXG010000444.1 GCA_025057335.1 bacterium
CTGCGGATAGAGGAAGCTGAGGAAGAACCATCGCACCATCACCTGTTGAGAGCTATCCTGCTGGAACGTCTCCTGAGCGTCGGTGAAAAGCCGGAGCGGCTTCGCCAGTGCACGCTGCCGGAACTGGTTGATATGGCTCTGCACAGGTTCAGGAAGCGGGTTTGACTACCATTTCGTTGCTACGAAAAAGCAGGTTGGTGGCGGCGCTAAGGGGGACGCAATGACGGAGCGCGACCCTCCACCCGCTCTGGAGGGGGGAGGCTCCTGCCGAGCCGTCGTAACGGGTGAAGGCACACTGACGCGCTTCACTACAAACGGGATAGGTTTGTAGTGAAGCACGTGAGTGCTTTCCCAACGGCAGTAGTTTCGTAGTGAAGCACGTGAGTGCTTCCCTTCCTATCGAGAGTTCTCTTCCATGCACCACGACGAACATACACTATCTTTTCTCCACGCCTGCAGAGCAGTCATGCTCGCATGAAGCACGAGAGGGAGAAGCGCCCGAATGCACAGAGTCAGCAGT
>JANWXG010000445.1 GCA_025057335.1 bacterium
ACGACCCAGACGAAATCCCTCGCGTGGTGGCGCCGATTATTCAGGGCGAGACGCCCGTTGTGTACGGCTCGCGCTTTTTCAAAGGGCTGCCCAAAGACATGCCCTTCCCCAATAAAATCGCGAATGTGCTGCTGGCATGGGCGGTACGGTTGCTGTTCGGGTACCCCCTCACGGATGAAGCCACATGCTACAAAGCCTTTCGCGCCGACCTGCTGAAGTCGATGAACCTTCGGTGCGAGCGTTTTGAGTTCTGTCCCGAAGTCACGGCGAAAGCGCTGAAGCGTGGGATCAAAATTCGCGAGGTCGAGCTGTATAACTATCGCCCGCGTACCAAACATAAGGGCAAAAAAGTACGCTGGACGGACGGTGTAGAGGCGATTCTCACGCTACTGCGGTACCGATTTCGTGATTGAGGCTCTACTGGGGTAGGCTCCTGTACGACGATGAAAAGGCGACTGGTATGTTACGATTGGTGTAGCTTTGGTGGCTCCCTCTTGGTTGCGTTGCTTGTGTTTT
>JANWXG010000446.1 GCA_025057335.1 bacterium
AGATGGCACTGCCCTCTGGAACATTGGCGACAACTGGTCAGAAGGGTTTTTTCACCCGATGGGAGATTCGTTGCCGTTCGCGCGGAGGGTGACTACTCCGCCGATTACTGCACTACCTGTATAACACCGCCACAAGCGCGCAGGTTTGCCCCCTCGAGAGCAGCGGCATCGCCGTGCGCCACGCCCGTTTCACTCCAGTTACCGACATCCGCCGCTGGAGCGCTCACGACGACGACGTGCACCGCAAGGAAGGGAACGAGGAGAGGTCACTCATCCCCCGCCATTCCAAAGTGCAGCAGCAGCCAGCTGAGGTCCCACAGGCTGATTTCGCCGTCGCCGTCCAGGTCGGCGTCGACATCGTACTGCTCCTCGCCAGCAAAGCTGCCAAACGCCGCCAGTAGCCGACTGAAGTCCAGCAGGCTCACCTCGTTGTCGCCGTCGATGTCGCCAGCGAGCAGCGTGACAGGCTGGCGAATCGTCCACCGCCCCAAAAATTCCGAGAGAACTACTGTGCG
>JANWXG010000447.1 GCA_025057335.1 bacterium
GAGCACTGCATGAAGGAGTTTCGGGAATATCTGAGGCGAAAGGGCAAGCTGAGCGCGGACGAGGCGCAGGGATTCCACTACCGCGACTACCTGCTTCAGCAGGGCATTACTGCCGAGCGCTATCGCCAGAACCCCTGGACTGTGCCCTTCGGGGCGGAGTTTCAGCAGTTCCAGCGTGAGGCGATGATGTCGCTGGTTCGGCAAGTGTATGAACACGCGGAGCGCCTGAGGCGCAAGCCCCTGCTGCGCAGCGTCAACTCCAGCGCCTCCAGACCCGAGGCGCTGCTGATAGAGCCGCTGGTAGACTATTTCTGCGGCGAGGTAGACCACTACGCCGCCACAGGCAAACTGTCAGCGGAGCCGCTGTTCGTGTACAGGTTAGTGGAGGCATTCGACAAGCACCAGACGGCAACCGCCAGCGGGTGGGACTGGGCATGGATTGCTGCCCATGAGAAGCCGGGCATGGTGCGCGCCTGGGTGGCGCAGGCATATGCGTTCGGCTCTCTGTTTATGGT
>JANWXG010000448.1 GCA_025057335.1 bacterium
TGGCGGCAGCCGCGAGGTGGGGTTCTGGGGCTCCGCGAACAGCCTGGGGGCGGTCGCTGCGGGGGCAGTGGGTATCGTGACGGACGGCTACGCCCGCGATACGTATGAGCTCACCTTGCAGCGCACGCCCATCTGCTGCCGCGCGCGGGGACGCACGATCATCCCCGGACGCATCGAGGTGGCAGAGGTGCAAACCAAAATCGCCTGCGGGGGAGTGCAGGTGCGCCCAGGCGACATCGTGGGGGCGGACGACGACGGCGTGGTGGTTGTGCCGATAGAGGTCGCCGAGGAGGTCGCCAGACACGCGCGCGCCGTGTTGCTGGCGGATATGCGCGCCCGACGCCAGCTTTATGAGCGGCTGGGCATGACACCAGACCACACCGTAGACTACGAGGCGGTAGAGAGGTACTACGCTGAACTGGAAAGATAGCTCCAATCTCGCAACTTGCGACTGCGACAAGGAGGAACGTGATGATGCGCACGATGCTGCTGGTGGCGTGTTCGCTGTGTCTAT
>JANWXG010000449.1 GCA_025057335.1 bacterium
GACTGGTCGATGATGGTAAAGTCAGGGGCTTTGTCGCCCGGCTTCAGCTCGGGTCCGACGAGAGTCAACGGTTGTCCTTTGAAGGTGACAGCTCCAGGGCGTTCTGCTGACATGGCATTGTCTCCTTTCCTGTTTTGTTCGGTAGTTGACCAGTCCAGTATAGCACGGATGTTTTTGCTTTATCAAGGTAAACATCTGTTTCGGCTGCACTTCGTCCTGCACTGGAGGGCGAAGCTCCCGCTGAGCCGAAGGCGAAGCATCTATAAGGCACAGAGGCCTGTAGTGAGGCACGTCAGTGCTTCCTCTAAGAGAGCGGGGCGTGAGGCTCCCGCCGAGCTGTTCCCCTGTCATGTGGGCTACAAGCATGGTTTTCGCAGGGTATTCCAACGACTACCGGTCGCGGGCAACAAGCGCTCCCTTCACAGGTTGTTAGCTGTGAAGGCGGGTATCCCTGTCGCCCGCGACCGGTTGAACCTCAGCTCCGCCGACGGAGGAACGTCGGGATGTCGTAGT